>NZ_CABEIU010000002.1:17500-155000 GCF_901543815.1 Streptococcus oralis | reverse complement strand
ATCATCTTACGATTTAGCAGAGAGCTGTGTTTTTGATAAACAGTTGCTTGGGCCTATTCACTGCGGCTGACTTAAAGTCAGCACCCCTTCTCCCGAAGTTACGGGGTCATTTTGCCGAGTTCCTTAACGAGAGTTCTCTCGCTCACCTGAGGCTACTCGCCTCGACTACCTGTGTCGGTTTGCGGTACGGGTAGAGTATGTTTAACGCTAGAAGCTTTTCTTGGCAGTGTGACGTCACTAACTTCGCTACTAAACTTCGCTCCCCATCACAGCTCAATGTTATAGAACTAAGCATTTGACTCAATTCACACCTCACTGCTTAGACAGACACTTCCATTCGTCTGCTTTAGTTAGCCTACTGCGTCCCTCCATCACTACATACTCTAGTACAGGAATATCAACCTGTTGTCCATCGGATACACCTTTCGGTCTCTCCTTAGGTCCCGACTAACCCAGGGCGGACGAGCCTTCCCCTGGAAACCTTAGTCTTACGGTGGACAGGATTCTCACCTGTCTTTCGCTACTCATACCGGCATTCTCACTTCTATGCGTTCCAGCACTCCTCACGGTATACCTTCATCACACATAGAACGCTCTCCTACCATACCTATAAAGGTATCCACAGCTTCGGTAAATTGTTTTAGCCCCGGTACATTTTCGGCGCAGGGTCACTCGACTAGTGAGCTATTACGCACTCTTTGAATGAATAGCTGCTTCTAAGCTAACATCCTAGTTGTCTGTGCAACCCCACATCCTTTTCCACTTAACAATTATTTTGGGACCTTAGCTGGTGGTCTGGGCTGTTTCCCTTTCGACTACGGATCTTAGCACTCGCAGTCTGACTGCCGACCATAATTCATTGGCATTCGGAGTTTATCTGAGATTGGTAATCCGGGATGGACCCCTCACCCAAACAGTGCTCTACCTCCAAGAATCTTTATGTCGACGCTAGCCCTAAAGCTATTTCGGAGAGAACCAGCTATCTCCAAGTTCGTTTGGAATTTCTCCGCTACCCACAAGTCATCCAAGCACTTTTCAACGTGCCCTGGTTCGGTCCTCCAGTGCGTCTTACCGCACCTTCAACCTGCTCATGGGTAGGTCACATGGTTTCGGGTCTACGATATGATACTAAGGCGCCCTATTCAGACTCGGTTTCCCTGCGGCTCCGTCTCTTCAACTTAACCTCGCATCATATCGTAACTCGCCGGTTCATTCTACAAAAGGCACGCTCTCACCCATTAACGGGCTCGAACTTGTTGTAGGCACACGGTTTCAGGTTCTATTTCACTCCCCTCCCGGGGTGCTTTTCACCTTTCCCTCACGGTACTGGTTCACTATCGGTCACTAGGGAGTATTTAGGGTTGGGAGATGGTCCTCCCAGATTCCGACGGGATTTCTCGTGTCCCGCCGTACTCAGGATACTGCTAGGTACAAAGACTATTTTAAATACGAGGCTATTACTCTCTTTGGCTGATCTTCCCAAATCATTCTTCTATAATCTTTGAGTCCACTTTGCAGTCCTACAACCCCGAAGAGTAAACTCTTCGGTTTGCCCTCCTGCCGTTTCGCTCGCCGCTACTAAGGCAATCGCTTTTGCTTTCTCTTCCTGCAGCTACTTAGATGTTTCAGTTCACTGCGTCTTCCTCCTCATATCCTTAACAGATATGGGTAACAGGTAGTACCTGTTGGGTTCCCCCATTCGGAAATCCCTGGATCATCGCTTACTTACAGCTACCCAAGGCATATCGTCGTTTGTCACGTCCTTCTTCGGCTCCTAGTGCCAAGGCATCCACCGTGCGCCCTTATTAACTTAACCTTATTTTTGACCTTTCAGTCATAAACTCTTTTAATACTACAGCGTTTCGGTTTATTTTCTTGTTACTATTTGATATAGATATTCAATTTTCAATGTGCATTACTTGGTGATCTCTCACCAATGGAGCCTAGCGGGATCGAACCGCTGACCTCCTGCGTGCAAAGCAGGCGCTCTCCCAGCTGAGCTAAGGCCCCACAAGACCTCTCAAGACTAAACAAGACCAATGCGCAGTTCCTTATCCTTAGAAAGGAGGTGATCCAGCCGCACCTTCCGATACGGCTACCTTGTTACGACTTCACCCCAATCATCTATCCCACCTTAGGCGGCTGGCTCCTAAAAGGTTACCTCACCGACTTCGGGTGTTACAAACTCTCGTGGTGTGACGGGCGGTGTGTACAAGGCCCGGGAACGTATTCACCGCGGCGTGCTGATCCGCGATTACTAGCGATTCCGACTTCATGTAGGCGAGTTGCAGCCTACAATCCGAACTGAGACTGGCTTTAAGAGATTAGCTTGCCGTCACCGGCTTGCGACTCGTTGTACCAGCCATTGTAGCACGTGTGTAGCCCAGGTCATAAGGGGCATGATGATTTGACGTCATCCCCACCTTCCTCCGGTTTATTACCGGCAGTCTCGCTAGAGTGCCCAACTAAATGATGGCAACTAACAATAGGGGTTGCGCTCGTTGCGGGACTTAACCCAACATCTCACGACACGAGCTGACGACAACCATGCACCACCTGTCACCTCTGTCCCGAAGGAAAACTCTATCTCTAGAGCGGTCAGAGGGATGTCAAGACCTGGTAAGGTTCTTCGCGTTGCTTCGAATTAAACCACATGCTCCACCGCTTGTGCGGGCCCCCGTCAATTCCTTTGAGTTTCAACCTTGCGGTCGTACTCCCCAGGCGGAGTGCTTAATGCGTTAGCTGCGGCACTAAACCCCGGAAAGGGTCTAACACCTAGCACTCATCGTTTACGGCGTGGACTACCAGGGTATCTAATCCTGTTTGCTCCCCACGCTTTCGAGCCTCAGCGTCAGTTACAAGCCAGAGAGCCGCTTTCGCCACCGGTGTTCCTCCATATATCTACGCATTTCACCGCTACACATGGAATTCCACTCTCCCCTCTTGCACTCAAGTTAAACAGTTTCCAAAGCGTACTATGGTTAAGCCACAGCCTTTAACTTCAGACTTATCTAACCGCCTGCGCTCGCTTTACGCCCAATAAATCCGGACAACGCTCGGGACCTACGTATTACCGCGGCTGCTGGCACGTAGTTAGCCGTCCCTTTCTGGTAAGATACCGTCACAGTGTGAACTTTCCACTCTCACACTCGTTCTTCTCTTACAACAGAGCTTTACGATCCGAAAACCTTCTTCACTCACGCGGCGTTGCTCGGTCAGACTTCCGTCCATTGCCGAAGATTCCCTACTGCTGCCTCCCGTAGGAGTCTGGGCCGTGTCTCAGTCCCAGTGTGGCCGATCACCCTCTCAGGTCGGCTATGTATCGTTGCCTTGGTGAGCCGTTACCTCACCAACTAGCTAATACAACGCAGGTCCATCTGGTAGTGATGCAATTGCACCTTTTAAGCAAATGTCATGCGACATCTACTATTATGCGGTATTAGCTATCGTTTCCAATAGTTATCCCCCGCTACCAGGCAGGTTACCTACGCGTTACTCACCCGTTCGCAACTCATCCAGAGAAGCAAGCTCCTCCTTCAGCGTTCTACTTGCATGTATTAGGCACGCCGCCAGCGTTCGTCCTGAGCCAGGATCAAACTCTCATTAAAAGTTTGAGTTCTCACTCATTTCTGTCACTGACAGATTTATTGTTTTTTCATTGTTCAGTACTATAACCTTAGTTATAGTGCCCTGCACATTGGTTCGTCTTGTTCAGTTTTCAAAGGTCTTTGTCACTCAATCTCTCTCAAACGACAACTATATTAGTATATCACAGCTAACTCTCTCTGTCAACACTTTTTTGAAACTTTTTTGAACTTTTTTCATCAAGTGTTCCATCCGCAACATACCATAGTCCGTACGGGATTCGAACCCGTGTTACCGCCGTGAAAAGGCGGTGTCTTAACCCCTTGACCAACGGACCTTGAGCTTGTCAACTCTTTCTATTATACCTACTTTTCAAACTTTGTCAAGAGATTTTTTAATCTCCTATACAAATTTTTCTATGATAATAGAAAAGAGCCAGTTTAACTGACTCTCTCTATTTTATTTGCCAATTAGTCGCGCGTTCCTCTCCCCACCAGTAAGGGATCAATTCGGCAACCTTAATTGTTTTTCTTGTTTCGTAGTCCATCATGAACTCTGCTTCTTTATTTTCAGCATTTAGTTCTAAGAGAAATTCTCTGCAGGCGCCACAGGGCATACCTGATCCTTCGCCGTAGGGAGGTTTATCTCGAAAGGCGAGGACTTTCTTAACTTTAGTTTGTCCTGAAAATTGATACATATTGAAGAGAGCTGCTCGTTCTGCACAGAGATGAAAAACGCCACAAGTGCCCTCCATACAAAATCCTGTGAATATCTGACCATCTTCTGCTTCTACTGCGGCAACAACATGGTTAGCATAAACAAAGTCAGAAACTTCATGGGGATTGTATAAGGTTCGCGCTTCTTCATACATCTTTTCCCATTTATCCATCGGAAGTCCTTTTTATTTAGAAATCTCTTTCAGCATGTTATCGATATGCTGGATTGACTTTTTACGTCCGAGCAAGAAAATGGTGTCTGGCAATTCTGGACCATGCATTTCCCCTGATACAGCAATACGAATCGGCATGAAGAGATTTTTACCCTTGATACCTGTTTCTTTTTGGACTGCTTTAATTTGTGGGAAGATATTCTCTGTCACAAATTCATCATCTGTCATCGCTTCGAGTTTTGCTTTGAAGGCTTCAAGAACTGTTGGGACTGTTTCACCCGCCATAACCTCGCGCTCAGCGTCTGTCAACTCTGGGAAATCTGAGAAGAAAAGATCTGTCAGCGGAACAATCTCATCAACTGACTTCATCTGTGGCTTGTAGAGTTCTACCATTTTCTCTGACTTGTCAGTCAAACGCCCTGCTTCTTCTAAGTATGGTTTGGCCATTTCAAAGATAGTAGCTAGATCGGCTCTCTTGATGTAGTCGTTGCTCATCCAGTCTAATTTCTTCTGATCAAAGGCAGCTGGTGACTTGCTGAGACGGTTTTCATCAAAGAGTTTAATCAATTCCTCACGAGAAAAAATTTCATCTTCGCCTCCTGGGTTCCAACCGAGAAGAGCGATAAAGTTAAAGACAGCTTCTGACAAATAGCCTTTTTTGCGGTAGTCTTCGATAAATTGAAGGGTATTGGTGTCCCGTTTAGACAATTTTTTACCCGTTTCAGAGTTGATAATCAAAGTCATGTGACCGAATTCTGGGGCTTCCCAACCAAGCGCTTCATAGACCATGAGTTGTTTTGGAGTATTAGCAATATGGTCATCACCGCGGATAACGTGAGAGATTTGCATATCGTGGTCATCGATGACAACGGCAAAGTTGTAAGTTGGGTAGCCGTCTTTCTTTTGAATCACCCAGTCACCACCGATGTTGCCACCTTCAAACTCGATATCACCTTTGACCATATCGTGCCATTTGTAGATACCAGATTCATTAACAGCCAAACGAACAGTTGGAATGATACCTGCCGCTTCACGTTCTGCGATGTAAGCTGCTTTTTCTTCTTCGCTCATACCAAGGTATTCATTGATGTAACGAGGGGTTTCACCAGCTGCTTCTTGGCGCTCGCGCTCAGTAGCCAATTCTTCTTCTGTAACGTAAGATTTGTAGGCTTTACCTTCAGCTAACAGTTGATCAATATATTTTTGATACAAGTCCAAACGTTCAGACTGGCGGTAGTTTTCATGAGTTTCTGGGCTTTCATCCCAATCCATGCCCAACCAGCGAAGATTTTCAAGCTGTGAGCGTTCTCCATCCTCAACATGGCGTTTACGGTCAGTATCCTCGATACGGATGATAAAAGTTCCACCATGATGGCGTGCGTAAAGGTAGTTAAACAATGCTGTACGGGCATTTCCGATGTGTAGTAGTCCTGTTGGACTTGGTGCGTAGCGTACGCGGATATCTTTTGACATAGTTTCTCCTATAAAGTCTCTAGGCGTCTGCCTTTTTGCTTTCTATATTATATCACAAGTCTCGCCTGAGTCCAATGTCTACGAATAAAGAGAGTAAAAAGAGTGGGCAAGCCACTCTTTTCTTCTATTATAGACGTGCGTTAAGCTCTTTGCTCAATTCTTCAAATCCTGGTTTTCCAAGAAGGGCAAACATGTTGCGTTTGTATGCTTCAACACCTGGTTGGTCAAATGGGTTGATGGCATTCAAGTAACCTGAAAGGGCAATTGCCAATTCGAAGAAGTAGATAGTGTAACCAAGAGTGAAAGCGTCTTGCTCTGGAAGAGTCACGTACATGTTTGGCACATCACCGTCAGTGTGGGCAAGAAGAACACCGTCAGTTGCTTTTTTGTTTACAAAGTCAACGTCTTTTCCTTGAAGGTAACCAAGTCCGTCAAGGTCTTCTTCCAAAGTAGGAATGATCACGTTCTTACGTGGTTTGTCAACACGGACAACTGTTTCAAACATGATACGAGTTCCTTCTTGGATAAATTGACCCAATGAGTGCAAGTCAGTTGAGAAGTTTGCTGAAGTTGGGTAAATACCTTTTTGGTCTTTCCCTTCTGATTCACCAGCCAATTGTTTCCACCATTCTGAGAAGTATTGAAGTGATGGCTCATAGTTTACCAAGATTTCAGTTGCATAGCCTTTGCGGTAAAGGATGTTACGAACGGCTGCGTATTGGTAAGCTTCGTTTTCTGAAATTTTATCTGAAGTGTAGTCTTTACGAGCTGCATTCGCACCTTCCATAAGGGCTTTGATGTCAGCTCCTGATGCAGCGATTGGAAGCAAACCAACTGCTGTTAATACTGAGAAACGTCCACCGATGTCATCTGGAACTACGAATGTTTCCCAACCGTTAGCGTCTGCTTCAACCTTAACAGCACCTTTTTGGCGGTCAGTTGTAGCGTAGATACGTTTGTTAGCTTCTTCTTGACCGTATTTCTTAACCAAGAGTTCTTTGAAGACTCGGAAAGCAATCGCTGGTTCTGTTGTTGTACCTGATTTAGAAATCACGTTTACTGAGAAGTCTTTGTCAGCTACGTACTCTACCAAGTCAGCAAGGTAAGTAGATGAGATTGAATTCCCTGCGTAAAGGATTTGTGGAGCTTTGCGTTCTTCTTTTGTTTGCAAGTTAGCAAAGTGGTGGTTCAAGAAGTCAATAGCCGCTTTGGCACCAAGGTAAGATCCACCGATACCGATTACAACCAAAACATCGCTGTCTGATTTGATTTGCTCAGCAGCTTTCAAGATGCGGTCGAATTCTTCGCGGTCGTAATTTTCAGGAAGGTCCAACCAACCCAAAAAGTCACTACCAGCACCAGTTCCTTTACGGATCAATTCGTCTGCTGCTGTTACTTGTGATTGCATGTATTCCACTTCATGTGGGGCAACAAATTTGTCTAAAACTTTTGAATAATCAAATTTAATATGTGACATGATAATCCTCCAAAATTTCTTCTTTTCTATCATAACGCTTACCTTCGATTTTTTCAAGCTTTTTTATTGAATTTGCCCAATTTTTATCAGAATTCAAACGTTTGCGTAAATTTGCTAAAATATAAAAAATCTGAAAGAACGAATAAAAACGGCTAGAGTCTCTAACCGTTACAATTCATTTAATAAATACTCAAATAGTTCTAAATTGCCGTCTTCTTCATTGACCAGAAACTCTGGATGCCACTGCAAACCGATGATACTGTGCTCGTCGATAGACTCAATCGCTTCAATAGTCTGGTCTCGAGGATCCACCGCTGTCACACGGAAATTAGGTGCCAGATCTTTGATACTTTGACGATGGACTGAATTGACTTGACTTTCTTTGCCAAACAACTTGGCCACCACGCTTCCTTCCACTGTCTCAATAGAATGAGAGGTTCCAAAAGGCAAACCTTGCCAGTGACCTTCAATTTCTTGGTGAAGAGTGCCGCCAAAAGCAACATTGACCAGCTGAACCCCACGGCAGATTGCCAAAATGGGCTTATTCTGATGAAGTGCTTCTCTCAAGAGTGCCAATTCAAATTCATCACGGACTAGATTGTAATCGTCGCTCTCAATGGTCTTTTTCTCTCCATAAAACTGAGGATGGACATTTTGCCCACCTGTCAAGATGAGTTTGTCAATCATTTCCACATAATCGCGCACAATGGACTCATCTCCTACAGGAATCACTAAAGGGAGACCTCCGACTTGACGAATGCTCTCTGCAAATTTACAGGATACAGATGAGTGAATGTTTTTTCCTTCTGCATCTACAGGACATAGATTTGCAGCAACTCCTACAACCGTTCTAGCCATAATGTGTCTCCTTTCGATTTTCTTGCGACAGTCTTATCTTATCACTCCAACCCTTTCCTGTCTAATATGTTTTTTTAAAGACCGTGATAAGTATTTTTTATGGATAAGAAAAAGCTGCCCAAGAGGACAACTTCTTTATTCGAAGACAAATTGATTGTGATACAGTTCTGAGTAGAAGCCGCCGAGCTTGAGCAACTCGTGATGATTTCCACGTTCAATAACCTCTCCATCTTTTAGGACAATAATCTGATCGGCATTGAGGATGGTCTTGAGACGATGGGCAATCACAAAACTGGTTCGTCCTGCTACAACTGCCTCCATGGCATGCTGGATCTTGCTTTCTGTTACGGTATCGACATTGGAAGTCGCTTCATCTAAGATTAAAACTTGGGGATCTGTCATCAAGGTCCGAGCAATGGAAATCAATTGTTTCTGACCAGTTGAAAAGATATTTTGCTCATCATCAATAAGGGTATCATACTTATCAGGCAAGCTTTCGATGTAGTCATGAATATGAGTTGCCTTAGCAGCTGCTTCGACCATTTCCTGACTGGCATCTGGCACACCGAAGCGGATATTGTCTCGGATTGTTCCACTAAACAAGACCGAATCCTGAAGGACAATCCCGACCTTGCTCCGCAGACTGTCCAAGTCGTAGTCCCGGATATCTTTGCCATCAAAACAAATGCTACCTGCATCCACATCGTAGAAACGATTGATGAGGTTCATGATGGTTGTTTTCCCCGAACCAGTCGGACCGACAACTGCTATCATCTGCCCCTTAGGAGCTGAAATGCTAACATCTTTTAAAATCGGCTTATCTGGCACATAAGAGAAATCAATGTGACTGATTTCAACACCTTCTCGCAATTCCGTGAAGGCTGGTGCATTTTGCGGGCGAATCTCTTCTTCTGCATCGAACATTTCTTGGATACGATCGGCTCCTGTAAAGGCCAACTGGAGGCTCCCCCAGCTAGCAGCCACCTGGATAATCGGCTGGTAGTACTGCTGAGAAAATTGGGTAAACATGACGATCAAACCTAGGGCTGTCGTTGTTTCGATACTTGGATCGTTCAGCAAGACCGCAGAACCTGCAAAAATAACGATGGCCGTATTGACCAAACTCATCCCATTCATAACTGGAAAGAGGATGCCTGAGAACATTCTTCCTTTAAAGGTTGCCTTGCGCACGCGCTCATTTCGCTCCACAAAGCCTGCTACGATGTCGTTTTGAATTCCTTGTACAATAACAGCTTTCTGCCCTGAAATGCTTTCGTCCATGTAGGCGTTGAGTTTCCCAACCTCTTTTTGCTGGAGATTGGTGTACTTGCGGGCCATTTTCACTATGAAGACCAACATGAGAAAAGCAACTGGGGTGCTGGCTACTGTTATCAGGGCTAGTGTCACATTTCTTGAAAACATGACAAAAATCAAGCCGATGTAAAGAGCAATATTGCTCATGACCTGAACTAGGCTTTCATTGAAAGCCTGAAGGATATTGTCCAAGTCACTAGTGAAGCGTGAAAGGATATCGCCATCTTGATGGCGGTCAAAGAAAGAAACAGTCAGACGCGAAAGCTTGCCAAAGAGGCCCTTACGCATCTCATTAGTTGACTCAGAAATAATACGGGTCATCAAAATCATGTAAATCAAACTGGACACAACCAAGACCAGCACAACCATGGCTAGATTCAGCATCAGAGCTGACAAACTCTGCCAGGCTAGTTCTGAAGTGCCATTTTGATAGGCTAGGACTAGATTAGCAAGTTCGGTCACTGCTTGACCTGAAAAAACTGGAAAGAGGGCTTGGGCAATCGTCGCAACTGCAACCATCAGAATCACAATGACAAAGGAGAGCTTGTAAACTTTAAAATAATTCCAGAAAAATCGAACGGTTTTCATTTTATTCCTCCTTTCCCTTTTGTGTTTCGTAGATTTCGCGGTAGACGGCATTGTTAGCTACCAAGTCTGCATGCCTTCCTTCTCCAATCAAGCGTCCTTGGTCCAAGACCAAAATCTTGTCTGCATGGACGACTGAACTGATCTTTTGAGCGATGATAATCGTTGTTGTCCCTTTCAGGTCTTTGTTCAAAGCCTCCTGAACGAGTCTCTCTGACTTAGCATCCAAGGCCGAAGTCGAATCGTCAAAAATCAGGATACGGGGATTGCTGACAATCCCACGAGCAATCGACATCCGTTGTTTTTGTCCACCAGAAAAGTTGGTGCCACGTTCTTCGACCTGACTCTCAAATTTGTTTTCCATGCGTCCAATAAATTCACTGGCTTGGGCAATACGCGCCGCACGTTCAAGCTCGGATACGCTGGCATTGCCTTTTCCTTGACGAAGATTATCTGCAATGGTCCCACTAAAGAGAATAGCTCTTTGCAAGACGATGGAGACCGTTTTACGCAAGGTTCCCTCGCTGACATCTCGAATGTCCTTGCCACCAATCTTGATAGAACCCTCCTGTGGATCAAAAAGTCGTGGAATTAGCTGGGCAAGGGTGGACTTACCTGCCCCAGTCGCCCCCACCACACCGACCATCTGACCTGGTGCAACTTCAAAACTTACATTCTTAAGCATGGGCTCTTCATCAGTAGGATAAGTGAAGGTCACATTTTCAAAAGAGAGACTTCCTTCTAGATCCTCATCTGGAAGATCCTTAAAAGTCATCACTGGTTCGGTATCTAGAACCTCACGGATACGCATCATCGAAATCATAGCCCGACTGACAGAATTCCCTAAGAATCCAACCATGACGATTGTAAAGATAATCTGACTG
Source organism: Streptococcus oralis (assembly GCF_901543815.1). GTDB lineage: Bacteria > Bacillota > Bacilli > Lactobacillales > Streptococcaceae > Streptococcus > Streptococcus oralis_CM. The sequence goes on along the minus strand of NZ_CABEIU010000002.1, from coordinate 143,935 downwards.
AGGTAGTTAACAAAGGAAGCAATAGAACCAACGACTGACGGATCCGACTGAGCCATTCCCGCAACTAACCAGATGGAGAGGAAAACCGCTCCGTACCCAATGAGCATCATAAAAGGTTCCACTACTGAAAAGGCATAGCCAATATAAATATTTTGTCCCAGAAGCTCATCTGAGACCTCAGTAAACTTGTCAAATTGCTCTTTTTCCTGCACAAAGGATTTGACCACACGCACACCACGTAGATTTTCCTTGGCGATGGCATTAATTCGTTCAAGAAGAGTTTGAAACTTGGCGAAGCGCGGCCCCATCATCCCCATCATGATACCTGTAAGCGCAAAAATCAGCACTACCATAAGGACAATTACCCACCAAAGCGAAGGCAGGGTGTGAACCGCTAAGATAAAGGAACCGATAAAAAGCAAAGGAAGACGGAAAAGGATTTGGAAAACCATCATCACCATGTTCTGAATTTGGTTGATATCATTGGTCATGCGGACAACCAGATTCCCAGCATTAAACCGCTCAATGTTGGCATAAGAAAAGGTTTGGATCTTACGAAAAGCATCTTCTCGAAGATCCGAAGATACTCCCTGAGCGATATAGGCTGCAAGAATAACATTGACACCACCTGCAACCAGACCCACGAGGGCTACTCCTATCAACCATGCCCCAATACTATAAATAACCTCATGTCGGCCAGCCAGTAGAGCATCTAAAACCTCCTGCAAATAGCGAGGTTGCAAGAGCGAGCTTGCAACCATCAAGCCTGTCATCACAAAGGATGCCAAGGCTTGCCATTTATAGGCTTTAATTTTTTCAATTAGCATACTTCCTCCTTAATCAGATAGACAAAAGGGAGTGACGAAATTCGCCAGCTCCTCTCATTCTTTCATGTTGATGCTATTCTAGCAAAAAAGAGGAATCTTGTCAAAGGCGTTTTCTTATTACAAATTAGTGCGCTTTCACTCGCAAGTAATGCATGAAAAGGCTTTTTATGGTAAAATGAAAAGAAGAACTCTTACAAGGAGGAAAAGATGAAGAAACAAACCATCGCTGTCTTGGGTCCTGGTTCTTGGGGAACTGCCCTTTCGCAGGTCCTAAACGACAATGGACACGAGGTTCGGATTTGGGGAAATATTCCCGACCAGATCGATGAAATCAATAACCAGCATACAAATAAACGATACTTCAAAGATATCCTACTCGACGAAAAGATCAAAGCCTATCATGACTTGGAAGAAACACTAAGGGATGTGGATGCTGTTTTATTTGTTGTCCCAACAAAAGTAACGAGACTGGTTGCCCAACAAGTAGCAAAGGTACTCGATCACAAGGTTGTCATCATGCATGCCTCCAAAGGATTGGAACCAGATAGCCACAAACGTCTATCAACTATTCTTGAAGAGGAAATCCCAGCTGACCTTCGTAGTGAAGTCGTCGTTGTTTCAGGACCTAGCCACGCTGAGGAAACGATTGTTCGGGATATTACCTTGATCACTGCAGCCTCTAAAGACCTCGAAACTGCCCAGTACGTTCAAAATCTCTTTAGCAATCACTACTTCCGTCTCTATACTAATACGGATGTTATCGGGGTTGAAACCGCTGGTGCTCTCAAAAACATCATCGCAGTTGGAGCTGGGGCACTACATGGACTAGGCTTTGGCGACAATGCCAAGGCGGCTATCATTGCCCGTGGCTTGGCTGAAATCACCCGTCTAGGGGTCGCTCTTGGAGCTAACCCTCTGACTTATAGCGGGCTTTCTGGAGTTGGGGATTTGATCGTAACGGGAACATCTGTCCACTCTCGTAACTGGAGGGCAGGTGATGCTCTCGGTCGTGGAGAATCCCTCGCAGACATCGAAGCAAACATGGGCATGGTTATCGAAGGAATCTCAACAACTCGAGCGGCTTACGAACTGGCTCAGGAATTGGGTGTCTACATGCCAATCACACAAGCTATTTACCGAGTCATCTATGAAGGTGACAATATCAAAGAAGCAATCACTGACATCATGAGCAATGAATTTAAAGCAGAAAACGAATGGTCTTAGACCCTTATAGAAAGGAACATTATGAAACAAAAAGTCAGAAAAGCAGTCATCCCTGCCGCTGGATTGGGAACTCGTTTCCTCCCTGCAACTAAGGCCTTGGCCAAGGAAATGTTGCCAATCGTAGACAAACCTACCATCCAATTTATCGTTGAAGAAGCCCTCAAATCTGGAATCGAAGATATCTTGGTTGTTACTGGTAAGTCAAAACGTTCCATCGAGGACCACTTCGACTCAAACTTCGAATTGGAATACAACCTCAAAGAAAAAGGGAAAACAGATCTTCTGAAGCTAGTTGATGAAACAACTGGCATGCGTCTGCATTTTATCCGCCAAACTCATCCACGTGGTCTCGGCGATGCTGTTTTACAAGCCAAGGCTTTCGTCGGAAATGAACCTTTTGTCGTGATGCTTGGGGATGACTTGATGGATATCACTAATGAAAAGGCTGTTCCGCTCACCAAACAACTCATGGATGACTACGAGCGTACTCACGCGTCTACTATCGCTGTTATGCCAGTCCCTCACGACGAAGTCTCTGCTTACGGGGTTATTGCTCCGCAAGGCGAAGGAAAAGACGGCCTTTACAGTGTTGAAACTTTCGTTGAAAAGCCAGCTCCAGAGGACGCTCCTAGCGACCTTGCTATTATTGGACGCTACCTTCTCACGCCTGAGATTTTCCAAATTCTAGAACAACAAAAACCAGGTGCTGGAAATGAAATTCAGCTGACGGATGCAATCGACACCCTCAATAAAACACAACGTGTATTTGCTCGTGAGTTCAAAGGGGCTCGTTACGATGTCGGGGACAAGTTTGGCTTTATGAAAACCTCCATCGACTACGCTCTCAAACACCCACAAGTCAAAGACGACTTGAAAGACTACCTCATCCAACTTGGGAAAGAGTTAGCTGAGGGGAAATAGAAGAAAAACAAAGCTCTTAAATAAGGGCTTTTTTTTGTTGAAGCTTGCAATAAAAAAGCCATCTTTGCAGATGACTTATTGGCAACCGAATCGGTGCTCGCTTTTAACTATTCCCTCTACACATAGCTCATTCCCTTATAGCATAGGAAAACGGCTAGTGCGATAAAAAGTACGGTTGCTCCGATTCGCTGGCTGGTACTGTACATCCTTCTCTCCCATTTAACTGGAAAAATGACTGCTAGAAAAGCACCGCCTACTGCGCCACCAATATGCCCTGCTAGGCTGATTCCTGGAATCAGAATACTTCCAATGATATTGATCACGAAAAGCGTCAGGTAGGATTGCCCTAACTGCTGGATATAGGGGCTGCGAGTCGCATAGCGCAAAACGATAATCGCAGCAAATAGTCCGTAAAGAGAAGTGGAGGCCCCTGCTGCTACAACTTTCGGTGTGAAAGCAAACACAAAGAGGTTGCCCATCATTCCTGATAAGAGATAGAGAAAGAAAAACTGCTTAGAGCCGAAAATCTCCTCCACCTGTTGTCCAAGAAAGTAGAGTGAAATCATATTGACAATGAAATGCTCCCATCCAATGTGCACAAATATAGCCGAAAATAGGCGCCAAATCTGCTCTGGGAACAGGCGAATGATCGGTCCATACATAGCTCCAAACTGAAACAGAGTTTTGACTTGATCAAAGTTGATACCCGTAGTAATCAGCATCAGTAGAAATACAAAGCCAGTCACTAGGAGAAAAAAACTAGTCACAGGATAACGTTTATCAAAGATTTCCTTCATAGATTAGCACCTCCTGGACGGGGATATCATGGTCTTCCAAGTTAAACTCCTGAACCTGACAAGGGTGGATTGTACTCATGGTATGCCCAGCAAAATGTTCCAGATAGCGGTCATAATAACCTCCGCCATATCCGATCCGATAACCCTCTGTTGTAAAAGCCAAGCCCGGAACATGAATTAAATCAATCTGAGACGGTTCCACCACTTCCAAGTCTCCTTGCGGTTCCAGTAAACCAAAGGAAGTTTTTGCCAACTGCTTCGGATCATATACCACAAACTCCATGCGCCCCTTGGGATAGGTTTTGGGTATCAGGACCTTCTTGCCGTCCTTCAGCGCCCGCTCGATCAGTTCTTGCGTTTGAAATTCATGAGGGAAGGAGAGATAGGTTGCGATGACCTTAGCTTCTTGGTAAAAGGGATGTTGTAAAAAACGCTCGGTTAAAGCTCGATCCATAGCCTGTTTTTGCTCCTGAGAAAGAGCCTTCATTTCTTGCAAAATTTTCTTGCGTAGTTCTGCTTTCATAGACAATTCCTCTACTCTGCTGCCTTCTTTTTCAGGAAACTAGAGACCGCATCTACCCCAATGGCTAAGGCTTCTTCCTTAGGGCTCATCTGAGGGTGATGAAGGGCGTAGGGACTATCGATGCCTAGCCAGAACATAACGCCATCTACCTTCGAAAGGAGATAACCAAAGTCCTCACCAGTCATAGCAGGCTCGATATCAATCAACTCGATTCCGTCTTTCTCTTCAAAAAAGTCCATCAGTTCACGCGCCAAGGCTGGATTGTTCTCAACAGGTAGGTAGCCTCCTTGCTTGAGTTCCACTTCGACTTCCATATCAAAGGCTGCTGCAACCCCTTCTGCAACTGTCTTGACTCTTTTTTGTACCAAGAGGCTCATTTCCTGAGTCAAGGCGCGAATGGTTCCGTGTAAAAATGCTGTGTCTGTAATGACATTGTTGGTTGTTCCAGCTTGGAAAAGGCCAAAGGTCACCACCGCTCCCTCGATTGGATTGACATTGCGGCTGACAACTGACTGCACCTGGGTTACAAAGTAACTAGCCGCCACCAAGGCGTCATTGGCTTCATGCGGGAAGGCTGCGTGCCCACCTTTTCCTTTGAAACGAATCTTCACCTCACAAGTCCCTGCAAAGAGCGTATGGGTGTTGGTCGCAATCTGGCCGACTTTCAAATCCGGACGAACATGGAGACCATAAAACTGGTCTGGCAACCAATCTCCAAAAGCACCATCCTCATACATGAGCATACCACCAGCTTCATTTTCTTCAGCAGGTTGAAACAGAAAAAGCAGATTATTCTTGGGTTGCTCCTCAAGAGCACGCTCGAGACAGCCCAAGGCAATGGTCATATGAAAATCATGGCCACAGGCATGCATTCGACCTTGGTGTTGAGAAGCAAAAGGTAGACCTGTTTGTTCGACAATAGGCAGGCCATCAATGTCTGTTCGCCAACCAATGGTTCGTTCCGGCTGACTTCCCTGCAAATAAACCAGAATACCTGTCCGCCAAGTACGAATTTGAACAAAATCCTTGCCCGTAGTCAATTTTTCAATCACATCCAGCAAATAAGCCTGAGTCTTAAACTCCTCCAAGCCAATCTCTGGAATCTGGTGTAAATCTCGTCTAGTCTGAATCAAATCTAACATCTATCGATCCTCCTTTTGATAGAAGAAAGAGGCTGGAAAAAGGGTTCCGCCTCTTTTTTACTTTTACAATTACAAGGTACGAAGCGCATCCTCAAGCGCTGTTTTTTGTTGGGTTTGGGCATCGATCTCTTTAATGATACGAGCCGGAACACCTGCTACTACAACGTTTTCTGGAACATCTTGGGTAACAATAGCTCCTGCTGCAACAACTGAACCACTGCCGATTTGGACCCCTTCGATAACCACTGCATTGGCACCGATAAGAACATTGTCTCCAACACGGACTGGCTCAGCGCTAGCTGGCTCAATCACACCCGCCAAAACTGCACCTGCACCAACGTGACTGTTTTTCCCAACGATAGCACGACCTCCAAGGATGGCACCCATGTCAATCATGGTTCCAGAACCGATTTCAGCACCGATATTGATAACAGCTCCCATCATGATAACAGCATTATCACCAATTTCCACCTGGTCACGGATAATAGCACCTGGCTCGATACGAGCATTGATAGCACGTTTGTCTAGCAAAGGAACTGCAGAATTACGAGCATCTTGCTCGACAACATAATCTTGATTTTCTACTAAACCTTCAAGAAGCGGAGCCACGTCCTTCCAGTCTCCGAATAAAACATTCCCTAGTTTGACAACAGAGCTTGGTACAGCAGTTGCGAGTTCCCCTTCAAAGGTTACTTTGACACTGGTTTTCTTTTCAGCATTGGCGATAAATTGGATAATTTCTTGAGCGTTCATTTTTGTAGCAGTCATAGGTGCCTCCTGGTTCGTTATAATGATACCTATTCTACCAAAAAAGGCCTCAAATTTGAAGCCTCAACTATCAAATAATCATCTTTACTGGGCTTGTTTTGCTTCCTCTACAGATAAAAAAATCATCGGAACGATAATCAACACCATAGCTAAGGCCAAAAAACCATCCATGACCAATCCCAAAAAAAGAACACTTAATAAAGCTGAAGAGAGCGGTTCGCTAGCACTCACCACCGATACAACCAGCGGGGAAACGAGTGACACAGCCTTCATAGATAGGAAGAAAGCAAAAGCAGTTCCAAACACGGCAATCATCAGACAAATCAGCACGCTTACCAGATCCATTTGAAAGCTTATCTGATAGATAGGGTAAAGGAAATTACTAAAGAGCCCTGCCAGAATCATCCCCCAACCAACAGTAGGGACAAATCCATAGTGGCGGGCAAATCGTTGGGGAAGGATGACATTAAACATGACCCCTACCGCACTGAGCAAACCAGTCACTAGAGCCAAGGGCGTCATGGATAACTGGGACAAGTCCCCTTTTGTGGCCATCAAAAAAACACCTAGCATGGCAATCAAAACATAGAGAATCGCTGTAATCGAAGCCTTTTTCTGGTAGACAATGCGATTGTAAAACAGGATAAAAACTGGGCTGATAAATTGCAAAATGGTCGCCGTCGTCGCATTGGAATACTCAACGCAGAGATAGAAGAAAAACTGCACAGAAAAAATACCTAGAATAGCATAGGCTAAAAAAGGTAGATAATTTTTCTTATCACGCCAGATGTCCAATAATCGAGTGCGCAACTGAAAGGCCGATAAGCCTAAAACCAAACTCCCCGCTACCAGTAAACGCATAGAAGTAATCCATCCAGAAGACACTGGATAATGAGTGAAAAAATACTCTCCTAAAATCCCACAGATCCCCCAGATTAGGCCTGAGAGTAGCGAATATAATGTTCCCTTAACAATCTTTTTCTGATAATGATTCATATTATTATTGTAACACGAAACCAACAAAGAAAAAAGTAGCAACAAGGTCAAAATTAAGATAACCGTGCTGCTACTCTATCTTAACGATTAAATAGACGTGAACGTCCTGAAGAGCCACTCTGAGTATTTCCACTCGAACTTGTTGTTCCCGAACCGCTACTTGAGCTTGGAGGAGTTACTGCAGGAATGCTTCCTAGAATATTCTTCCAAGCATTCTGATAATCTGCATCGCTTCCTCCAATAGCGAAGCGGTAGGCGGTTACTGGCGCCCCTTCTTTAGTAGCCCAGTAACTTGTTACGGTAGAACCGGAAACGTTAACTTCTTTGCCATTAATTGAAACCTTGCCCGGCTTCTCCCCTGTCGACTTGAGAACTTGTGACTTGGTCACACTTGAGTCAAGATTAAAGCGCTCATTCCCCCAAATGCCAGGTTTTGCTTGTTGAATAGCATTAACCAAGTGGGCCATATAGTTGGCATTGCGGTAGTGGCCCGCCCCTTTGGCTAGCGGGCGGTTGTCATCGTGACCTAGCCAGCCACCCAAGGTCAAGCGAGGCGTAGAAAGCATAAGCCACATATTTTCATCTTCATTGGTTGTACCAGTTTTTCCAATCCAGTCGGCGCTAGCGAGGCTTGGATTGATGGTAGCCAAGTCTGTCTGGAAACTTGTGGTAATCCGAGATGAAATAACATCGCGAAGCAAACTTTGCATGATGGTCGCTGTCGCTTTTGAGTAAACTTGGACAGGTTTATCCTTGTGCTCGTATACCACTCGACCATCTGTTGACTCGATCTTCGCGATCATATGTTTCTTATGGTAAACTCCGTTGTTGGCCAGAGTCTGATATCCGTTAGTATGCTGAGCAACTGTAACGTCAATTCCTCCGCCCATCGGTAAACTCTCAATACCATATTCTGGGATTTCGTAACCCATTTTTTCCATATACCCTTTGACATCAACCCCCTTCTCTCGAAGTGTACGATAAGTCCAGTAGGCTGGAATATTCCATGAGTAGTTGAGGGCCTCCCCTAACGTCATCATCCCTGTACCAGGACTATTGACATACATGATAGGATTGCCGTTTGAAAAGTTGGTCGGATAGTTTGATAAGATACTTGCACTTCCCATCAGACCTTGGTCAATAGCAATACTGTAAGCCAATATCGGCTTAGTAGTTGAGGCAGGGGAACGTTTTGTATCGATAGCATGGTTATTCTGATTTTTTTGATAATTGCGACCACCGACAAATCCAAGAATAGCTCCTGTTTGGTTGTCCATGAGGACATTCCCCACCTCAGGCTGTCCTGTCGAATCATCTAGCAGATAGCCGTAGGTTGCCACCGCATTTTGCATCGCAGCATGAATATTTTTATTGATAGTCGTCGTGATCTTATATCCACCATTTTCAATTTCCTTAGTCGCTAAATCACGATAAGCTTTCTGGACGGATTCATTCTTTTGCTCTTGTACAGAAACATTATCTCTCTGAATCAGGTAGTCATACATCCGATCAGTGGCTTCTGCCAAGGTTGCGAAGTAGAGATAGTCACGTGAAGTACCACTAACACTACCTGATGGTAGGAAATCTTTCTTAAAGTCATAATCTTTGTACTTATCGTAATCTTCCTGACTTAGAGCCCCTGTCCGGTACATATTATAGAGAACATCTCTAGCCCGTTTGATCCCCAGAGCCAAATCCTCCTCGCTCTTCATACTACCGTCAGATTCATAAGGGGAGTAACTAATTGGGCTCTGTGGCAATCCTGCGATAAAGGCTGCTTGAGGGACCGTTAAATCCGAAGCCTTAACCCCAAAGATCCCTTCTGCAGCCTGCTGGGCACCTGCAATATTTTGGCCTTTATGATTGCGACCAAAAGGAGCAATGTTGAGGTAGGTTGTTAAAATCTCATCCTTACCCATAGCCCGTTCTAAAGCCAAGGCATCAATAATTTCTTTGGCCTTACGAGCTAGAGTGGGAGCGTCCCCCACTACTTGTTGCTTGATGACCTGCTGAGTCAAGGTCGAACCACCACTAGACGATCCCAAACCGACAAAGGTTCCCAGAGTCGCACGAATAACGGCCTTTGGCACGACTCCCTTGTGCTCGTTGAAATTCTCGTCCTCTGTCGCAATGATAGCCTTCTTAAGATTGTCTGAGATAGCATCTGAAGCGACTGAAGTGCGCAACAAATCGCCCTCGATCGAGGCAATGGTACTGCCGTCAGAATAAGTGATTTCTGAGATAGAGGCAATATCCTTCACTTGCTTGACCAACTCTTCTGCTTGAGGTACCTGGGCCTTGTCAAATAGAGCGACTCCATAACCCATAGCCACCCCAGCACCAAACAGTCCACCGATAAAACCTAGGATAAAGAGAGTATTAAAAACTATTTTAAACCCACTCAAAACCTTAGCAAAATTAGATCCTGCCCTTCCAACTTTGTCAGAAGAGGTCCCCTTTTTACCGGTTTTCTTATTAGCCAGTTTTTCTGCTAGTCTTTTCTTCCATTTTGCAATTCGTTGCATTAGCTGCTGGAAAAAATGCAGCATTTTTGTTTTTAATTCATTAATTCTTTCTTTCATGAATGTCCTCGCTTTCTCTATTATACCATAAAAGGGAAACTTTCAATAAAATAGCCACTTTCTTCCCTATTCTACTAGGCTATTAATCAAGTTTGTGATACAATAGGTAGAAACAATATTTTATAAAGGAGAAAAGACACATGCACATTTTTGATGAGCTAAAAGAGCGTGGTTTGATTTTTCAAACGACTGATGAAGAAGCTTTGCGCAAAGCCCTAGAAGAAGGTCAAGTTTCTTATTATACCGGCTATGATCCAACTGCTGACAGCCTTCACCTAGGCCACCTTGTCGCAATCTTAACCAGTCGTCGCTTGCAGTTAGCAGGTCACAAACCTTATGCGCTCGTTGGCGGTGCTACAGGTCTCATCGGAGATCCGTCCTTCAAAGATGCTGAGCGTAGTCTCCAAACAAAAGACACAGTGGATGGCTGGGTCAAGTCTATCCAAGGACAACTTTCTCGCTTTCTTGACTTTGAAAACGGTGAAAATAAAGCTGTCATGGTCAACAACTACGACTGGTTTGGCAGCATCAGCTTCATTGACTTCCTCCGTGATGTCGGAAAATACTTTACCGTCAACTACATGATGAGCAAGGAGTCTGTGAAGAAACGGATCGAAACAGGGATTTCTTACACTGAGTTTGCCTACCAAATCATGCAAGGGTACGACTTCTACGTCCTTAACCAAGAGCACAACGTAACACTACAAATCGGTGGTTCTGACCAGTGGGGAAATATGACCGCAGGTACCGAATTGCTTCGTCGTAAGGCTGACAAGACTGGTCACGTTATCACTGTTCCACTCATTACAGATGCAACTGGTAAGAAATTTGGTAAATCAGAAGGAAACGCTGTTTGGCTCAACCCTGAAAAGACTTCTCCATACGAAATGTACCAATTCTGGATGAATGTCATGGACGCTGACGCTGTTCGCTTCTTGAAAATCTTTACTTTCTTGTCACTAGATGAGATTGAAGACATCCGCAAGCAGTTTGAGGCTGCTCCTCATGAACGCTTGGCTCAAAAAGTCTTGGCTCGTGAAGTCGTGACTCTTGTCCACGGAGAAGAAGCCTACAAAGAAGCCCTCAACATCACTGAGCAACTCTTTGCTGGAAACATCAAAAACCTTTCTGTCAAAGAACTCAAACAAGGACTTCGTGGAGTGCCAAACTACCAAGTACAGGCAGACGAAAATCACAACATCGTAGAACTCCTCGTATCTTCTGGTGTGGTTAATTCAAAACGTCAAGCCCGCGAGGATGTTCAAAATGGAGCTATCTACGTCAACGGTGATCGTATCCAAGACCTTGACTATGTCTTGAATGACGCAGATAAGTTAGAGAACGAACTCACTGTTATCCGTCGTGGTAAGAAAAAATACTTTGTATTGACTTACTAAACTGTTCAACATTTATCTATAAACAAAGGAGTTAACTTCGAGAAAGGTAACTCCTTTTTGCTGTTAATAACTCTCATCTATCTATTTTTAATAGACAGACTACGCAAGACAATGCGCAAGGTTGTTAGATTATGTAAGATAGAGAGATTTGAAGGACTGAGCCAATTAAACAAGCCAAAGCCAATCAAACTACTATTTACGACAACGGTATCTTGAATATTCTTCTTGATGAGTATTTGCAAAGATGATGATAGCGAATCCAACTCTTGGAAGAAATCCAAGCGATTATCTAACAATAAGATATCACTCATCTGCTTAGAAATATCTGCGCTTTCATTCATCACCACACCGATATCTGATAGGGTTAGAGCCGCTGAGTCATTCAATCCATCTCCAACCATCAAAATAGTGTGACCTACTTTCTGCAGTTCCTCTACTAACTCAAATTTCCCATCAGGTTTCAAGTCTGTATAGACCTGATCAAAGGGCAAATCTTTGACTAATTCCTCTGTTCTAACCAAGGTGTCCCCTGTTGCCAGAATCAATTTTTTCCCTTGTGCCTTAAGTTTCTCCAAGGCTGCTTTTGCTTCTTTTCTCAAAGGAGTATGAATGCAGAACATTCCAATCAATTCATTCTGGTAGGCTAAGAATAAGAGATTGTAGTGATTCTTGTACTCTTCAATCAAAGCATGTTGTTCCAAACTAATATGAATCTGCTCATCCTGCATCAAGACATAATTTCCAATAACAACTGGTTGGCCATCTATATGGGATTTGATTCCCTTACTTGCGATATATTGGAGTTTCCCATGCATTTCCTCATGTTCAATCCCCTCTATCTCGGCTTGTTTGACAATGGCATTAGCAATAGGATGATAAATGTGTTCCTCAAGACAGGCACTGATTCTGAGAATATCTTCCTCGCTATAGTCCCCAAAAGGTAACACCTTTTCAACTATAGGATAGCTAGTTGTGATTGTTCCTGTCTTATCAAACAAGAAAGTATCAACTTCCAGATATTTCTCTAGAACATCCCCATCCTTAATCACCATTTCACGGTTCAACCCCTCTTTGATAGCTGTCAAATAAGCTACAGGAGTAGAGATTTTCAAAGCGCAGGAGAAATCAACCAATAGGAATGAAATAGCCTTAGAAAAAGAACCTGTTAATAAGTAAGTCAGACCAGCCCCCAAGAAATTATATTTGACGACCTTGTCCGCCATCTTGATGAAATAGCGTTGTTTAGTTTTCTTGTTTTCTTCAGATTTCTTCATCAACTCAATCAGCTGTAAAATACGGCTGTTCATCTGATTATCGGTTACACGAATGCGTAGCTCCCCAGTTTCCAAGACTGTGTTTGCACAAACCGAATCAGACTCTCTTTTTTCAACTGGAAAACTCTCTCCCGTCAAGGAACTTTCGTTGACCATACCTAAACCTGAAACTACTTGTCCATCAAACAGAATTTCATTTCCTTGAGATAGGACCAAGACATCTCCTATTTGAACATCGGAACTCTTGATACTAACGACCGTATCGCCCTGTACTAAGAATACATCGCTCTCTTTTGCAAGAAGACTCTGTTCTAAATCTGTTGCAGTTTTTTTCAAGGACCACTGATCTAAATGATTCCCCAAATCAAGCATAAACATGATGTTGCTGGCAGTCTTGGATTGGTTCATAAACAAAGACAATAAAATAGCCGAACAGTCCAAGACTTCCATCGTTAGTTCCTTACGCGCTAGTGTTTGATAGGCTTCTTTAACATATCCAAAAGCCTGATAACAAGTCCATATATAGCGAATAGGAGACGGCACAAGACTACGAAAAAGCACACGCTTAATCGCTGCACCTGAAACGATAGAATAGGCACTCTCTTCTCTACGAACAGGAAGAGTCATCAACTCAGAAACTTTCCCTTTATCAATCCTTTTTAAAAAGGCTTCTGCATTGTCTAATACAGAGAAGCCTTCTTTTATACGTAGGGTAAAGTGCTGTTGATCCATGTAAAACTGGATAGACTCAATTCCCTTCTCATCTCTCGCCAAGGAACGAAGATAGTCTTGAATATCCAAGGTAAGTGAAAAAGAAGATGATAGTCGGATATGTTGATATCCTCTATATAGCACTTTAAAAGACATATTATTCTCCTATAAGGCTATCTAATTGCTCTTCTTTTTTCTCTTGCTCATACAAATATTTAGCATCTTGCAAAACATCGTCTCCATGTTGTTTCACAACAGAAACAGATGCATCTAGCTCGTCTTTCAACTTGTAAGCCTTAGCCAAAGCTTTAGAATAACCTTTTTTAGCTTCCTTACTTGCTAAGATTTTCAAACCAAGGGTACCAAATGCGACACCACCCAAAAATAATGAAGATTTTTTCGCAACTTTTGCAACGGTTAATACTTCTTTTAACATACTTATTTCCTCCTTATCATTATTATATAGCAATTTAGATATAAAAGCAATTTCATTTTATAAATTGGAGAATTAGTTTTATTTCTACTGAATCTCCCATCTACTTGCTCCTAAAGTTGCTTTCACTTGCCTCTTTTGATACACTTAAACTATGAATACAAATCTCAAACCCAAACTTCAGCGCTTCGCTGCTGCGACTGCCTTTGCCTGTCCTATCTGCCAAGAAAATCTAACCTTAGTAGAGAGCAGTCTCAAGTGTAGCAATCGTCATTCTTTTGACTTGGCAAAATTTGGCTATGTCAACTTGGCTCCTCAAATCAAGCAATCTGCCAACTACGACAAGGAAAACTTTCAAAACCGCCAAGAAATCCTAGAGGCTGGCTTTTATCAGGCTATCTTAGAAGGTATCTCCGACTTACTAGCCACTAAACCATCCGCAAAAACAGTCTTGGATATCGGTTGTGGCGAAGGCTTCTACTCTCGCAAGCTCCAAGAAAGTCACTCTGACAAAACCTTTTACGCCTTTGATATTTCAAAAGATTCCGTTCAAATCGCTGCCAAGAGCGAACCAAACTGGGCGGTCAACTGGTTTGTCGGCGACCTGGCTCGTCTTCCTATAAAAGACGCCAGCATGGATATCCTGCTTGATATCTTCTCGCCTGCCAACTATGGGGAATTCCGTCGCGTTTTATCCAAAGACGGTATTTTGATCAAGGTCATCCCAACCGAAAATCACCTCAAAGAAATCCGTCAAATGGTGCAGGACCAGCTGACAAAGAAGGATTATTCCAACCAAGATATCAAAGAACATTTCCAGGAACATTTCAGCATCCAATCTAGTCAGATTGCTTCCTTAACAAAACCTATCTCGGCTGAGCAACGCCAAGCCCTGCTTGCCATGACGCCCTTACTCTTTCACGTTGACCATACCAAGATTGACTGGAGCCAACTGACAGAGATTACCATTGAAGCAGAGATTCTAGTTGGGAAAGCACTGTAATTAAAACTTTCAGATAAGACAAAAACCCGCACCTCTTCTTGAGGTGTGGGTTTAAATCGCGATTCTTCAACTGTCTATCCGAAAAGTGGAAAAAATTTTAACCTCTCCATTTATCTTCGATTCGAAATGACAAATTTATCAATGAATAATAAGTGAAATGAGGCAAGTGTAATCCCCAAATAGCAGCCATGATAAGAGATATCTTGATGGGTAAGGGGAAAAAGAGTATTATTGCCCGTCAAGAGGCATGTCACAATCACAAATAGTATCCAGAATAAATCAGTCCATTTATATTTTGAAAAATATTTTTTCCACATATAAACACCTTCTTTCTTCACCACAATGCTATTATGATACAAATTATAAGCGGATACAAGAAATACGAGGCCATCAACTACGAAGAATCATGAGACTGAAATACAGTAAAAAGCAGTATTTCTAAAACTTCAACGTATCTATGATTTATCTCTTTTTAGACCTGATTGGCTAAAATCCACATCATTCAAAAAAGCGAATTTCAATTGAAATTCGCTTTTTTTACAAAGTGATTAGTATAAATTTTGTATCTTAGTTCAAGTGCCAGATATCTTCGTTGTACTGAGCGATTGTACGGTCAGATGAGAAGAATCCTGCTTTGGCAATGTTAACGATGACTTTATCCAACCATGCGTCGCGGTCTTCGTAGTCAGCAAGCATTTGCTCTTTCACTTTGATGTAGTCTTCCAAGTCAAGGAGAGTCATGAACCAGTCTTTGTTGATCAATTCATTGTAAAGACGTTCCAAGCGCTCTTTCTTACCTACTGCAAGAACAGCGTCACTCACGATGAAGTCAACCAATGGTTTGATGGCTTTACGAGCGTAGAATTCGCTTGATTTGTAAGCTGCTTTTGCGTAAAGGTCGATAACAGTTTCTGAATCTTCACCAAAGATGTAGATGTTTTCGTCGCCAACCAACTCAGCGATTTCCACGTTAGCTCCGTCCATAGTACCAAGAGTCAAAGCTCCGTTCAACATGAATTTCATGTTACCAGTACCTGAAGCTTCTTTAGAAGCAAGTGAGATTTGTTCTGAGATGTCACATGCTGGGATAAGGAAGCTTGCTGCAGTAACGTTGTAGTTTTCAACCATAACCACTTGCAAGTGTGGAGCTACTTCTGGATCATTTGCAATCACTTCTGACAAGCAAAGGATCAAGTGAATGATGTCTTGGGCGATTGTGTAGGCAGGAGCTGCTTTACCACCAAAGAAGACTGTGATTGGACGAGCAGGGATGTTACCAGCCTTAATATCAAGGTATTTGTGAATCACATACAAAGCGTTCATCTGTTGGCGTTTGTACTCGTGAAGACGTTTGATTTGGATATCAAAGATAGAGTTTGTATTGATTTCCACACCTTGGTGATCTTTCAAGTGACGAGCCAATTTACGTTTGTTGTGAGCCTTGATGCTTTCCAATTTTTCTTTAACAGCAGCCTTGTCTTCGTATGACAAGAGTTTTTCAAGCTCATCTGCTTCATGGTGCCAACCATGTCCAATAATCTCATCCAAGTAGTGAGACAGTCTTGGGTTGGCATGCATGAGCCAACGACGGAATGTGATACCGTTTGTTTTGTTGTTGAATTTTTCTGGGTAGATGTCGTAGAAAGCTTTCAACTCTGAGTTCTTCAAGATCTCAGTGTGGAGGGCTGCTACCCCGTTAACACTGTATCCGTAGTGGATATCCATGTGAGCCATGTGTACACGGTCGTTTTCATCAATGATTTGAACAGCTGGGTCTTTGTATTCTGCTTTCACACGACGGTCCAATTCTTTGATGATTGGTACCAAGTGAGGAACCACTTCTTGCAAGAATTCAAGAGGCCATTTTTCAAGGGCTTCAGCAAGGATTGTGTGGTTAGTATAGGCAGTCATGCTACGAACGATAGAGATTGCTTCGTCAAGTTCGATACCACGTGCAGTCAAAAGACGGATCAATTCAGGGATCACCATTGATGGGTGAGTATCATTGATTTGTACAACTGCGTAGTCTGCAAGGTCATGCAAGTTGCTTCCTTTTTCGATTGCTTCATCGATGATCAATTGCGCACCGTTTGAAACCATGAAGTATTGTTGGAAGATACGGAGCAATTCACCTTGCTTGTCGCTATCGTCTGGGTAAAGGAAGAGAGTCAAGTTGCGAGCGATATCTGTCTTGTCAAAGTTGATACCATCTTCGATGATAGAAGAATCAACTGAATCCAAGTCAAACAAACGCAAGCGGTTCTTTGTTGCTGTCTTGTAACCAGGTACATCGATATCGTAAAGGGTAGATGTCAATGTGAAATGTGCGAATGGCACTTGGTAGCTACGGCTTGAGCGTACCAACCAGTTTTGCTCAGTCAACCAAGCATTTGGAATTGTTTCTTGTTGGTTATTTTTAAGAACTTGTTGGAAAAGACCGAAGTGGTAGTTCAAACCAACGCCGTCACCATTCAAACCAAGTGTAGCGATTGAGTCGATAAAGCAGGCTGCCAAACGTCCCAAACCACCGTTACCAAGTGATGGTTCCAATTCTACTTCTTCGATTTCGATCAACTCTTTACCGGCATCAGCAAGTTCTTTTTTCACATCGTCGTAAAGACCAAGGTTGATCAAGTTGTTTGACAAGAGTTTACCAATCAAGAACTCAGCTGAGATGTAGTAAACTTTCTTCTTACCAGTGTTGACTGGTTTTTGGCTGCTAGCAAGCTTGCTGTAGTTGAGAAGAGCAAGGTAAAGCTCTTCATTGCTACATTCTGCAATAGTTTTATTGTAACGCTTTTGTACAAATTCTTTTAATGGTAACATTTTTGTGTCTCCTGATATTGTCTTATTTCTTTAATTCTACCAAATTTTCATTGATTCGGCGATAAATTGTAGTCAAGTCAAGCAAAGTTTCTTCAACAGCTGGTGTCAATTGATCTGCTGTCATGCGCCAAGACCAGTTTCCACCAAGAGTAGATGGGTAGTTCATGCGAGCCGCCTCATCCAATTCTAGCAAGTCTTGCATGGTAGCGATAGCCATAAAGCTCACTGATGAAAATACTGTGCGAAGCATAGCGTGTGGCACTGTTTCGTACTCTTTACGGTTCGTGTAACGAGCCATATACTCACGAGTTGGATCATCGATCTCATTACGGTACCAACCAAGGACTGTATTGTTATCGTGTGTTCCTGTGTACATAACAGAGTTAGCAGGTGCCAAGTGTGGGCTATCGATACTTTCGTCTTCTGGGTTGAAGGCAAATTGAAGAATCTTCATTCCTGGGAATCCTGTGCGTTCACGCAACTCGATGACTTCATCTGTCATGAAACCAAGGTCTTCCGCGATAATGTTTAGCTCACCAAGCTCTTCCTTAACAGCTGCAAAAAGCTTGTAGCCTGGACCTTTCACCCATTTACCAGGCGCTGCTGTATCGGAACCGGCAGGAATTTCCCAGTAAGATTCGAAACCGCGGAAGTGATCGATACGAACGATATCGTAGATTTTGAAGCTTTCACGCAAGCGTTCAATCCACCATTTGTAACCATCTTTATCCATAGCTTCCCAGTCATAGATTGGGTTCCCCCAAAGCTGACCAGTGGCAGAAAACTCATCTGGTGGGCATCCTGCGATACAAGTTGCTTTACCATTGGCATCTGTCTTGAAGAGATGTGGATTTGCCCACATGTCGCTAGAATCTTCCGCAACGTAGATAGGCATGTCACCAACGATTTCGATGTGGTTGTCGTTAGCGTAGGCTTTCAAATTCAACCATTGTTGGAAGAAGAAATATTGAGTCACACGGTGGTAAACCAACTTGTCTGCCAATTTCTCACGGTAGCTTTCAAGCGCAGAAGCTTTACGAGCACGAGCATCTGCGTCTGGCCATTCTGTCCAAGCAAGATTGTCAAAATGCTCTTTAATCGCCATATACTCTGCAAAGAGTTCAAGCCATGATTGGTTGTCTTGAGCAAATTTCTCAAAATCTTTGACATCACCCACTTCCAAGAAGCGTTTAACTGCTTTTTCTAAAAGCGGACGACGTGCGTAGTAAATCTTCGCATAGTCAACTTCAGATGCATCACTACCAAAGTCAACACCTTCAAGATCGTTAGCTTCCAACAAACCTTGCTCTACCAAGATGTCAAGGTCGATAAAATGTGTATTTCCAGCAAAGGCCGAGAATGATTGGTATGGAGAATCTCCATAGCTTGTTGTCCCAAGAGGGAGGATTTGCCAGTAACGTTGCTTCGTACGAACCAAGAAATCGACGAAATCATAGGCAGTTTGGCCAAATGATCCAATCCCGTATGCTCCTGGCAGAGAAGAGATGTGCATCAACACACCACTTTGACGTTTTTTCATAATAGCACCTCATGTGTTTGTTATAAAACGTTGCGCAATCAAGGCGCAAACGTTTGCGTTAAGTTAAGTATAGCGCATTTTAAACACAAATGCAAGCGTTTTTAAAAAATTTTTTTGAATTATTTTAATCAACCAAAACTTGTTCCCATTGATATTTTATGAAATGAGCGAAAAATTTTTTAAAAATTTTCTGATTTAAGATAATTCATTCCAAACATCTGCTCTATTTTCTGAAAAATCGAGCCAAATTTACGCAATCGTTTCCCTAATATATTTTCAATTCAAGAAAAACAAATATTTTAAGTTCTTTCTTATATAAGGGCTTTAACAAATGTTTGAAACCTTAAAATTTTTTTAAAATTTTTTCTAAAAATACTTGCAACCGTTTTCTGTTTGTGCTATACTAGGCACATAAAAGAAAACGTTTGCGTTTTCTCATTAAATTATTTTTGTTATTCTTTAGGAGGAATACACTATGTCATCTAAATTCATGAAGAGCGCTGCTGTGCTCGGAACTGCTACTCTTGCTAGCTTGCTCTTGGTAGCTTGCGGAAGCAAATCTGCTGATAAAGCGGCTGATACTAGCTCTTCAGAAGCAAAAGAACTCACTTTCTATGTTGAAGACCAATATAAAGCCTTTGCTGAATCAGCTGCAAAAGCTTATGAAAAAGAAGCAGGTGTAAAAGTTACTATCAAAACAGGAGACCAAATGGGTGGTCTTGACAATCTTTCACTTGACAACCAATCTGGTAAAGCTGCTGACGTTATGATGGCTCCATACGACCGTGTAGGTAGCCTTGGTACTGACGGACAACTTTCTGAAGTTACTCTTAGTGACGGAGCGAAAACAGACGATAAAACAAAATCTCTTGTAACTGTTGGTGGTAAAGTGTATGGTGCTCCAGCCGTTATCGAATCACTCGTTTTGTACTACAATAAAGACTTGCTAAAAGAAGCTCCTAAAACTTTTGCTGATTTAGAAAACCTTGCTAAAGATAGCAAATACGCTTTCGCTGGTGAAGATGGTAAAACAACTGCCTTCCTTGCTGACTGGACAAACTTCTACTACTCATATGGACTTCTTGCTGGTAACGGTGCTTACGTATTCGGCCAAAACGGTAAAGATCCTAAAGACATCGGACTTGCAAACGAAGGTGCAATTACAGCTATCAACTACGCTAAATCTTGGTATGAAAAATGGCCTAAAGGTATGCAAGATACTGAAGGAGCTCCAAACTTAATTCAAACTCAATTCCAAGAAGGTAAAACTGCTGCTATCATCGATGGACCTTGGAAAGCTCAAGCATTCAAAGATGCTAAAGTAAACTACGGTGTTGCGACTATCCCAACTCTTCCAAACGGTAAAAACTACGAAACATTCGGTGGTGGTAAAGCTTGGATCATTCCATCAAGCACTAAGAACCTTGAAGCTGCTCAAAAATTTGTAGACTTCCTTGTATCAACTGAACAACAAAAAGCCTTCTACGATGCAACCAACGAAATCCCAGCTAACACAGAAGCTCGTACTTATGCTGAAGGTAAAAAAGATGAGTTGACAACAGCTGTTATCGAACAATTCAAGAACGCTCAACCAATGCCAAACATCTCACAAATGTCAGCTGTTTGGGACCCAGCTAAAACAATGCTCTTTGAAGCTGTAAGTGGTAAAAAAGATGCGAAAACAGCTGCTAACGATGCTGTAACATTGATCAAAGAAACAATCAAACAAAAATTTGGTGAATAATTGATTTGTTCAAGGGGGGTGGAAGTGAAATCCCCCTTTGAATGTATAGATGCGCTTCTCATCAGATATGCGTATCTTGCGATTGAACCCGAGTTTTATCTCGCATCCTATGAAAGGAGTAATCATGGAAAAACAACAGCCTCGCAAAGCAGCCTTGCTGTCAATCATTCCTGGTTTAGGACAAATCTATAACAAACAAAAAGCTAAAGGATTTATTTTCCTTGGTGTTACTGTTTTATTTGTTCTGTATTTTCTAACACTTGCAAGCCCTGAATTGAGCAATTTGATCACACTTGGTGTGAAACCTGGTCGTGATAATTCACTTTTCATGCTGATTCGTGGTGCTTTTCACTCTATCTTTGTTGTCGTTTACTTGCTCTTTTATATCTTTAATATCAAGGATGCACATACGACTGCTAAACGTATCAACAACGGTATTCCTGTAGCTCATACCTTCAAGGATATGATTAAAGGTATTTATGAGAATGGATTCCCATACCTTTTGATTATCCCATCGTATGTAGCGATGACATTTGCGATTATCTTCCCAGTTATCGTAACCTTGATGATTGCCTTTACCAACTATGACTTCCAACACTTGCCACCAAACAAATTGTTGGACTGGGTTGGTTTGACGAACTTCACAAACATCTGGAGCTTGAGCACCTTCCGTTCAGCCTTTGGTTCTGTTCTTTCTTGGACCATTATCTGGGCCTTGGCTGCCTCTACCTTGCAGATTGTCATTGGTATCTTTACAGCAATCATTGCTAACCAACCATTTATCAAAGGAAAACGTATCTTCGGCGTTATTTTCCTTCTTCCTTGGGCAGTTCCAGCCTTCATCACTATCTTGACATTCTCAAACATGTTTAATGATAGTGTTGGTGCTATCAACACCCAAGTCTTGCCTCTTTTGTCTAAGGTCCTTCCTTTCCTAGATGGAGCTCTTATCCCTTGGAAAACAAATCCAACTTGGACTAAGGTTGCCTTGATTATGATGCAAGGTTGGCTAGGATTCCCATACATCTACGTTTTGACCTTGGGTATCTTGCAGTCTATTCCTAACGATCTCTACGAAGCGGCTTACATCGATGGTGCTAATGCTTGGCAAAAATTCCGCAACATCACTTTCCCTATGATCTTGGCTGTTGCAGCACCAACATTGATTAGCCAATACACCTTCAACTTTAACAACTTCTCTATCATGTATCTCTTTAATGGTGGAGGTCCTGGTACTGTCGGAGGCGGAGCCGGTTCAACTGATATCTTGATTTCATGGATTTACCGTTTGACAACAGGTACATCTCCTCAATACTCTATGGCGGCAGCTGTTACCTTGATTATCTCAATCATTGTCATCTCTATCTCTATGATCGCATTCAAGAAACTACACGCATTTGATATGGAGGACGTCTAAGATGAATAACTCAATCAAACTCAAACGTAGACTGACTCAAACCCTCACTTACCTCTACTTGATTGGCCTATCAATCGTGATCATCTACCCACTTTTGATCACCATCATGTCCGCCTTCAAAGCAGGTAACGTCGCAGCCTTTAAACTAGATACTAACATCGACTTCAATTTTGATAACTTTAAAGGGCTCTTCACCGAAACCTTGTATGGCACTTGGTACTTTAATACTTTGATTATTGCCTTTATCACAATGGCTGTTCAAACAAGTATCATCGTACTTGCAGGTTACGCCTACAGTCGTTACAACTTCTTGGCTCGTAAGCAAAGTTTGGTCTTCTTCTTGATTATCCAAATGGTGCCAACTATGGCCGCTTTGACAGCCTTCTTCGTTATGGCACTTATGTTGAACGCCCTTAACCATAGCTGGTTCCTCATCTTCCTCTATGTCGGTGGAGGTATCCCGATGAATGCTTGGCTCATGAAAGGCTACTTCGATACTGTGCCAATGTCTCTAGACGAATCTGCAAAACTAGATGGTGCTGGACACTTCCGCCGCTTCTGGCAAATTGTTCTCCCACTCGTTCGCCCAATGGTGGCTGTACAAGCTCTATGGGCCTTCATGGGACCTTTCGGAGACTACATTCTCTCTAGTTTCTTGCTTCGTGAGAAAGAATACTTTACTGTTGCCGTTGGTCTCCAAACCTTCGTTAGCAATGTGAAAAACATGAAGATCGCCTACTTCTCAGCAGGTGCTATACTCATCGCCCTTCCAATCTGTATTCTCTTCTTCTTCCTACAAAAGAACTTTGTTTCAGGACTTACAAGTGGTGGCGACAAGGGATAATTTATCCCCGCCACCCTTTTTTCATTTTGGAGCTTGTTTGTAAAGTTAAAAGATTAGACACAAGACCACAAATAGTAGCAAAATCCGCTTTTCAAAAAGCAATTTCTCTACTAGACTTGAAATAAAGCACATTTCTCTATATAATAATACTCATATAGAAAACACTTTTAGAAAGATGCCTATGCTTCCATATCCATTCTCGTATTTCTCTAGTATCTGGGGATTTCGTAAGCCCCTATCAAAACGTTTCGGCCTCAACTGGTTTCAGCTTCTCTTTACGAGCATTTTCCTCATCAGCTTGTCTATGGTTCCGATTGCCATTCAAAATAGCTCTCAGGAGACGTATCCACTGGATACCTTTATCGATAATGTCTACACTCCACTGACAGATGAAGCCATCATGGACTTGTCAGAGAATGTACAAATCGTAGATGGAAAGCTGAACTACTCAGGCACTAAGAATCAGCAGCCTTCTCTTTTGATTGGTCCAAGCCCAAGCAAGGAATTGCCAAAGGATTTGCAACTTCATTTTGATACGGAAGAACTCATCATCAGCAAAGAAAGTAAAGAGCTGACCCGCATTCGCTACCACGCGATTCAGACCGAGAGCTTCCATAGTAAGGAAAGTTTGACCCAGGCTATTTCTAAAGACTGGTACCAGCAGAACCGTGTCTATATCAGTCTCTTTCTCGTCCTTGGTGCTAGCTTCCTCTTTGGATTGAATTTCTTCATTGTCTCTCTTGGAGCTAGTCTTCTCCTTTATATCACCAAAAAATCACGCCTCTTTTCATTTAGGAGCTTTAAAGAGTGCTACCATTTTATCTTGAACTGTTTAGGATTACCAACTTTGATTACACTTATTTTGGGACTTTTTGGCCAAAATATGACAACCCTGATCACTGTACAAAATATTCTTTTTGTTCTTTATCTGGTCACTATTTTTTACAAGACACATTTCCGTGATCCAGATTATCATAAATAGGAGATTTTTATGCCCGTTACGATTAAAGATGTGGCCAAGGCTGCAGGTGTCTCACCTTCAACCGTAACCCGCGTTATTCAAAACAAATCA
Source organism: Streptococcus oralis (assembly GCF_901543815.1). Taxonomy (GTDB): domain Bacteria; phylum Bacillota; class Bacilli; order Lactobacillales; family Streptococcaceae; genus Streptococcus; species Streptococcus oralis_CM. Next base: position 119,894 of record NZ_CABEIU010000002.1, on the reverse strand, counting down.
ACGATTAGCGATGAAACCAAAAAACGAGTTCGCAAGGCTATGAAGGAACTCAACTACCATCCCAATCTCAATGCTCGTAGCTTGGTAAGTAGCTATACTCAGGTTATCGGTCTGGTATTGCCTGACGACTCAGATGCCTTCTACCAAAATCCTTTCTTCCCATCTGTCCTACGAGGGATCGCCCAAGTCGCGTCCGAAAACCACTACGCTATTCAGATCGCAACTGGTAAAGATGAGAAGGAACGTCTTAATGCCATCTCACAAATGGTCTATGGGAAACGTGTCGATGGTCTAATCTTCCTCTACGCCCAAGAAGAAGATCCACTAGTGAAGCTCGTAGCGGAAGAACAGTTTCCTTTCCTCATCCTTGGAAAATCCCTCTCACCCTTTATCCCACTTGTCGACAATGATAATGTCCAAGCCGGTTTTGATGCAACTGAGTATTTCATCAAAAAGGGCTGCAGTAGAATCGCCTTTATCGGAGGAACCAAGAAACTTTTCGTTACACAAGACCGTCTAAAAGGTTACGAATTAGCGCTTAAACAACACCAACTTCCGATTGATAACAATCTGACTTACTTTGCGACCGAATTTCTAGAAGAAAAGGGGTATCAATTCAGCAAACTCCTGTTTAAGCATGATCCGCAGATTGATGCCATCATCACAACCGACAGCCTTTTGGCTGAAGGGGTTTGTGACTACATTAGTAAGCATCAGTTAACTGTTCCTGTCTTGAGTTTCGACTCTGTCAATCCTCGACTCGACCTGGTAGCCTACGTCGACATCAATAGTCTTGAACTTGGACGAACATCATTTGAAACGATTTTGCAGATTATCAATGACGCGAAAAATAATAGACAGATTTGTTACCGTCAGTTGATCGCCCACAAAATTATCAAAAAATAAAGACCAGCCTCAAGGCTGGTCTTTTGAGTATTATTAATTGTCTGTTTCTACGAATCGTCCTAGGATGTGGACATTTTCAGATACAGAGACAAAGGCTGTCGGATCGACCTGTTTCATGATGTGTTTAAAATCATTAAACTCTGCTCGTGTGATAACTGTAATCAAGACTGCTTTTCTCTCATGATTATAGGTTCCTTCTGCATCGTGGATCATGGTTGCTCCGCGGTGCAATTTTTTATGGATTTTTGCGATTACCTTATCAGGATTATTGGTCACAATCATGGCCTGCATCCGTTTTTGCTTGGTAAAGACCGCATCTGTCACACGACTGGATACAAAAATAGTAATCATGGAGTAGAGGGCGTATTTCCAACCAAAGGTCAAACCTGCTATCAGCATGATGGTTCCATTTACCAGGAAAGAAATACTACCGACATTCTTCCCCGTTTTCTTGCGAATGGTCAGACTGACGATATCTGTACCTCCGCTAGAAATATTGTTACGGAGCGCAAAACCAATCCCCAAGCCCATGACAACACCCCCAAAGAGAGCATTGATAATGGGATCCTCTGTCAGCGTCACAACGGGCACAAACTGGATAAAGAGGGAACTCATGGATACTGTGATAAAGGTAAAGATTGTAAACTTATGCCCAATCTGATACCAAGCCAAAATCATCAACGGAAAATTGATGGCATAAAAGGTCAGCGATATCGGAATGTAAAAACCAAACCAGTGATGACTCAAGGCAGAGATAATCTGTGCCAGACCTGTCGCACCACTGGAGTAAACGTGTCCTGGTTGAAAAAAGAAATTGACTGCTACTGCTGACAGAAAGCCATAAACCAGAGAAGCCGAGATTTTCTCATCATATTTTTCCCGAGAGATACTTTGTAAAACTCGTAAGATTTTTATCTGATAAGCAAAGCGGCGCAGATAATAGCGCCACCGCTTAATTCGTTTTGCTTGTTTCATCTTCTTCTACTCAATATTTCAAACTTTTAAGGCAGAGGGTTTCAATTGAATCTCTAGTTCCTCTAGTTGTTTGAGAGCGACTGTTGATGGAGCTTGTGTCATTGGGTCGGTTGCCTTGTTGTTCTTAGGAAAGGCAATGACTTCACGGATATTTTCTTCTCCTGCTAAGAGCATGACAAAACGGTCAAGACCGATAGCCAAACCACCGTGTGGTGGGAAACCATAGTCCATGGCTTCAAGAAGAAAACCAAACTGGTCATTTGCTTCTTCAGCTGAGAATCCAAGAGCCTTGAACATACGTTCTTGAAGGTCTTTTTGGTTGATACGAAGACTACCACCACCAAGCTCATAACCGTTCAAAACGATATCGTAAGCAATGGCACGAACCTTAGCCAAATTACCTTCTAATTCGTGAGCTGTTTCTTCCTGTGGAAGGGTAAATGGATGGTGGGCGCTCATGTAGCGACCTTCTTCTTCAGACCATTCAAACATTGGCCAGTCAACCACCCAAAGGAAGTTGAACTTATCATTATCAATCAAGCCAAGCTCTTTGGCAATACGTCCACGAAGGGCACCAAGAGTTGCATTGGCCACTTCAAGCGTATCCGCCACAAAGAGAATCAAGTCCTTGTCTTCTAAACCAAGGGTATTTGTCAAATCTGCTTGAATGCCAGTCAAAAACTTAGCAACTGGTCCGTTCAATTCTCCATCAACAACCTTGACCCAAGCAAGACCCTTAGCACCGTACTGCTTGGCTACTTCTGTCATCTTATCAATGTCTTTACGTGAATAGTTATCTGCTGCGCCTTTGACTACAATGGCTTTAACTGCTGGTGCTTCTGAAAAGACTTTGAAGTCAACACCTTTGACCACTTCTGTCAAGTCCTGAAGCAACATGTCAAAACGCGTATCAGGCTTGTCAGAACCATAAAGAGCCATAGCATCGTCATACTTCATACGAGGGAATGGAAGTGTCACTTCAATCTCTTTTGTTTCCTTCATGACGCGCGCAATCAAGCCTTCTGTGATATCTTGGATTTCTTGCTCCGTAAGGAATGAAGTTTCCAAGTCGACCTGAGTAAACTCGGGCTGACGGTCACCACGCAAGTCTTCATCACGGAAACATTTGACAATTTGATAGTAACGGTCAAAACCAGCATTCATCAAGAGCTGCTTAGTAATCTGTGGACTCTGAGGAAGGGCATAGAAATGGCCTTTATTAACACGAGACGGCACCAAATAGTCACGCGCCCCTTCTGGTGTAGACTTAGAAAGGAAGGGTGTTTCCACATCGATAAACTCCAACTCATCCAAGTAGTTGCGGATAGAGTGCGTTACTTTCGCACGAAGTTTGAGGTTTTCCAACATCTCTGGACGGCGAAGGTCAAGGTAACGGTAGCGGAGACGCGTATCGTCATTAGCCTCAATCCCATCCTTAATCTCAAATGGTGTTGTTTTTGCTGTATTAAGCACCGTCAAAGCTGTCACGTTCAACTCAACCGCACCAGTCTGCAATTTATCATTGGCCTGCTCACGTGCTGCAACCTGACCAGTTACCTCGATGACGTATTCACTACGAAGGCTTTCAGCCGTTGCCATCACCTCAGCAGAAACCTTCTCAGGATTAATAACCAACTGCATAATCCCTTCGCGGTCACGAAGGTCGATGAAGATCAAGCCGCCAAGGTCACGACGACGGGCAACCCAGCCTTTCAAGGTAATTTCTTGTCCGATGTGTTCCTCACGAACACGACCAGCATACATACTACGTTTCATGTTTTCTCTCCTCTTGTATTCTGTTACTATTTTACCATAAAAGCGCTAGGTCTTCATGAAAATCAGCAGAAAAGTTTGATTGTCTTTAGAAATCAAAACGAACAGACAAAAAATCCGATGAAAACGTCATCGGATTCTCTGATTATGATTCTTAACCTTTTTTACGCTTTTCAGCAATCTCAGCTGCCTTTTTAGGTAGAACAATCTCCGTAGCATAAGCCGAAGCAAAACGCAAGACACCTGCAATAGGCGCAAAGACAACTGCTAGATAGTTGTAAAAGAAGTCGCCTTTAAAGGCATAGGCAAGGCCCCCGATAATAAAGAAGAGAACGACTGCCTGTATCACTGCTAATAAAATTACTCGTTTCATGTGACCTCCTGACTCTATTATAGCATGAGTATCATCAAAAAGCCGATTAAATTATTCAAAGCGTGGAGAGAAATGCTATAAAGAAGACCTTTTCGGCTCACATAAGCCAGACCCAAACTCAATCCCAGACTAGCATAAACTAAAAACTGTTGCAAAGTTCCTGGAAAATGAATCAAGGCAAAAAGCACACTTGATACGAGGAGAAACAGAGCTGTCTGTTTGCTATTGTCCTGCTTAGGAAAGAGATAGCGCGCCAACATTCCTCTAAAGATGAGTTCTTCCGTCAGAGGAGCAAAGACCACCACCATAAAGAAACCAAATACAGGCTGTGCCACTGTCAGTTGAGATACGATTTGTTGATTGACCGACGGATCATCTGGCAAAAAGAACTGGGCTGTAATCGCCACTAGCAAAACCAGAGTAGGCAACCAGATATAACGATTAAAAGCTGTTGTCTGGATGCTAACCTTTTCTGTCTGATACCATCTGTAAACTCCATAAACATAGGCCCCTGACAGAGCGATATAAAGTGGTAAGACTCCAAAGATTGAAGCCCCTAGTCCAAGAGCTGATAAAGCCATACTCTGAACCAGACCATAGCCAAAGAAAAAGGAGAGAACAGCTAGAAGAAACCAGCCAAGATTTTTAAGAAATTTCATAAAAGACTCCTATTTGAAATGAAGACTTAGCATTGTTATTCATATCATTTTGATAAAAATGTGGAATACAGTCGCAACTAAAAGGGATAATAAGCGAATTCCTCTTGCAAAAATAGAAACGGTGGTAATGGTTTTATAAAGATATTTTGGAGCAAGCAAGAGCAATGTTGATCCTAGGAAAAAGAGGGTCAGGAATAAGGTCCTGACCAGTTTTTCTACTATTAAAAGCCTAATTTTTCAAAGATTTCTGAGAAATTTTGATTGATAGCATCAAGTGACACTTGCACTTCTTCTCGAGTTTGGTTGTTCTTAACCGTCACTTGTCCGCTTTCGACTTCACTCTCGCCTAGAGTAATAAGAATCTTAGCCGCAAAGACATCGGCGGACTTGAACTGAGCTTTGAGTTTACGGTTAAGGTAATCACGCTCTGCTTTGAATCCTTGTTGGCGAAGGGCTTGTACCAATTCCAAGGCCTTAACATTTGCTCCTTCACCCAAGACTGCGATATAAACATCCAGGGCGTTTTCGATAGGGAGAGCCACACCTTGCTTTTCAAGGATAAGAAGCAGACGCTCTACACCAAGTCCAAAACCAAATCCAGCAGTTTCAGGACCACCAAAGTAAGCAACCAAGCCATCGTAGCGACCACCCGCACAGACGGTCAATTCATTGCCCTCGATCTCAGTGATAAACTCGAAAATGGTGTGGTTGTAGTAGTCCAGACCACGCACCATATTGGTATCGATGATATAGTCTACACCCAGATTTTCCAACATCTGACGGACGGCATCAAAATGAGCTTGGCTTTCTTCATCAAGGAAATCCAAGATAGACGGTGCATTTTCTACTGCCACCTTGTCTTCTTTTTCCTTAGAGTCCAAGACACGGAGAGGATTTTCCTCCAAACGACGTTGGCTATCCTTCGACAAGGTCTCCTTGAGCGGTGTCAAATAGTCGATCAAAGCCTGACGATAAGCCGCACGGCTCTCAGGATTTCCGAGAGCGTTGAGGTGTAATTTGACACCTTGGATGCCGATTTCTTTCAAGAAATGAGCTGCCATAGCGATGGTTTCCACATCGGTAGCTGGATTACCAGAGCCAAAGCACTCGACACCAATCTGGTGGAACTGACGTAAACGACCTGCTTGTGGACGCTCATAACGGAACATAGGGCCCATGTAATAGAACTTACTTGGCTTTTGCACTTCTGGAGCGAAGAGTTTATTTTCCACATAAGAGCGGACAACGGGCGCAGTTCCTTCTGGACGAAGAGTGATATGGCGGTCACCCTTGTCATAAAAATCGTACATTTCCTTAGTTACGATATCGGTCGTATCTCCGACAGAGCGACTGATGACCTCGTAATGCTCAAAAATAGGCGTGCGCACCTCTGCATAGTTATAGCGCTTGAAAATTTCACGGGCAAAGCCCTCAACGTACTGCCACTTGGCAGACTCAGCAGGTAAAATATCCTGTGTTCCTTTTGGTTTTTGTAATTTCATAGGGAATCCTCTTTAAACTTAATAGTCTTATTTTACCATAAATAAAGGGATTAAAACAGTATGAATAAAATTAGGATTCAAATATCATTTTTGAGATTAATAACTGTCAAAAGAATAGCTAGCAAGGAAAGACCAACAAATAGCATCCAAGTCAACTGTATATTCCATACAGCTATAAGTGAAAAACAAGCTGTTCCCACAGGTATGGATAAGGTAAACAATAAACCTAAAAAATTACTGGTACGAGCTAGAACATCTGGAGCTAGATTTTTCATGAGCATAGCACTAATCTTTGGTTGAACTTTACCAGACACATACAGAGTTGAAAAGAGAAATAGTAAACCAAGTACGACTTGATTGAATACATTAGCTAGACCAATTAGACTGAGTCCTACGGTCGCCCACATCATCAATCTAGGCAAAGACTGCTTCCCAAAATAATCATTGCCCGTAAGGCTACTGATGATGATTGCTACTAAAACACAGAATTGATTGATAAATAGTGCCTCTGTGTAAGAAAAATTCAAGAGAGAATGGCTCAAAAAGAAGATGTTATAGATGCTTCCTAAAGCCCCACCCAAGGCATTAATAAGCAAGACAGCAAAGATCATGAAACCAAAGTTTTTCTGTCCACCTTTAAGAAAAACGAGACGTAAATTTCGGTAAATTGTTAGGAACTGGTCTTTGATAGAAAGCTTCTCATTTTTTAGTTTTTCACCATCAGCAGATGACATTGACAGACTCAATTTGCTTTTTCCTAAAAAGAGAATAAAGGCTGATACTAGGAAAAAGCAGGCATTGATTCCCGCAACAAGGGAAAAATTGTTGACCGATAGACCTAAGAGCCAAACTCCAAAAGCTTGACCACCAATAGCTGAAATATAGGTGATAAACTGGGAAAAAGAATAAGCTTCCATCAGATCCTCTTCAGCTACTTTTTCCTTAACAAGAGGCATTCGCAAACCACCAGCAAAATCACTGATCACATCACTGATGACATTGATCAAACACAGGCTAGAAAAGGCAAAGAGACTAGCTTGCTGAACAACTAGGGCTGCCAGAAAAAATAAAACCGCCTGAAACAAACCGCTATAGACCATCCATTTGACCTTGTCCCTTGTGTAATCTGCCCGAATCCCTACAAAAACTGTAAAGAGAGTCGGAAGAATCATGACAATATTCGCCATAGCAACAGCAAAAGAGGCTTGTGGCAAGGTCGATGCATAAACGATAAATACCAGGTTAAAAATCGAAGCACCAAAGGCATTGAAGAAGCGCGACAAAGTCAAGAGTCGATAAGCTTGATTTCTAAACAATAGTTTCATAGGTAATCTCCCTTCTTGTTATAATCCCTATATGAAGTATGACTATAGTATAGCACTTAGAAATTTAAGAGGGAGAATTTTTAATATATGCAACAAATAAAAAACGATAGAACTTCTTTAATAACCTGAAAAAGGGTCAGAGTTCTATCGCTTAAAATTTCAAATTATTTTCTTAGTTTGCAGATATTCAACAATCGGGTGTATTTCTATAGTATTCGGCAGATTTGTTACAGCCAAGCATCTCAAAAATACGGACAGCATCTTCCATCTTTTTTTGTCCTTCCTTAACTCTGCCTTGCTTGCTATCAAGGAGACCTTCCGCCCACAAATAGACTATTCGGAAATAGGTCTCGTTTTCCTTGTAGAAATGCTCTTTGATGACACGTTTAAAATAAGAGGCATTGGTAAATTCTTCACACTCAATGCTGGCTAAAAAACCATTCAATAGCATGGTGTGAAATAGGTTCCGATTTCCCTTCATTTCCATTAGAAAATCAGATTTTCGGACCATTTCTCGTACATATCTAGTAAAAAGAGGAACAGATAGGAGTGGGGAACTAACTGAGAACAAATTGAGTTCATAGCTTCCCCAAATCTCGGTAGAAAACAGGTAATCATGAAGGACTTTCCCTTCCTCTGTTGTTAACTCTACCGTTTCATCCATGCTCTTCATATAAGACTTGATCATAATGGCATTTAGAATATGTTTCTGTTTGTTTTGAGAATTGGCAGACTTTTGATACTCCTTGCGATACAAGTCCTCGAGAGGCGCTATGTTCTTTGGATCCAAGATATCTGTGATTTCTTTTCTCAACTCAGAATCTGTATCATACTGAAAACCTCTCGCCAGAAAGAGGATTTCCTCTACACTCGCAGATATATTTTCTAGGGCAAACAGAAACTTTCCCACCGAAAGTTCACTCTGACCTGTTTCAAATCGGGACAACATGGACGGCGAAAATTGTCCCCCAGTTGCTTGTCTCAGCGAGATATTTTTTGACTCTCGTAATTGTCTAAAGACTTTTCCAATCTGCTCCATAGACTTCCCCTTGATTCCGTATTTTCTTCATTTTATCATATTTTTCAGAAAATTCATCAAAAACTTGCTAAATTGTCAGAATTATGAGAAAATAGAGGATATTTATCACGTGGAGGGACTGTTATGAGAGACGATATCAAAATCAATGACCGCGCTTTGGCCTTACAAGACCAAATTATCGAAAAACTAGAGAAGGTTTTTGATACAGATGTGGAATTGGATGTTTATAATCTAGGACTGATTTATGAAATTAATCTGGATGAAACAGGTCTCTGCAAGATTGTCATGACTTTCACCGACACTGCCTGCGATTGCGCCGAAAGCCTGCCTATCGAAATCGTCGCAGGTCTCAAACAAATCGAGGGTATCGAAGATGTCAAGGTTGAAGTTACCTGGTCGCCTGCTTGGAAGATCACACGAATCAGTCGCTACGGCCGTATCGCCCTTGGACTGCCACCTCGTTAATACTCTTCAAAAATCTCTTCAAACCACGTCAGCTTTATCTCCAACCTCAAAGCTGTGCTTTGAGCAACCTGCGCCTAGCTTTCTAGTTTGCTCTTTGATTTTTATTGAGTATAAGCAGGCAAATCACTTTTGAAGATGAAAAGAAGCAAGCCGAAATGGCTTGCTTTTTGAGTTTATTTTTTACCTGACTTGTCCATATTCCAGAAGTCTGTCACGGCTCCGCGAGAAGCGGATGATACGATGTGGGCATATTTACCGAGAACACCACGGCTGTAAAGTGGTGGCAAGGTTGTTTCTGCCTTGCGTTTTTCAAGTTCTTCTTCAGATACGGCCATGGAAATTTCTTTGGTATCTTGGTCAACCGTAACGATGTCACCTGTACGGAGGTAGGCAATCGGTCCACCATCCTGAGCTTCAGGAGCGATATGTCCGACAACCAGACCATAAGTACCACCAGAGAAGCGTCCATCTGTCAAGAGGGCAACCTTATCTCCTTGACCTTTACCAACGATCATAGAAGAAAGTGAGAGCATCTCAGGCATACCAGGACCACCCTTCGGTCCAACGAAACGAACAACGACAACATCGCCATCAACGATTTCATCTGTCAAGACAGCCTGGATAGCGTCTTCTTCTGAGTCAAAGACCTTAGCTGGTCCAACGTGACGACGCACTTTAACACCTGATACCTTGGCAACCGCTCCATCAGGGGCAAGGTTCCCGTTCAAGATGATAAGCGGACCGTCTGCACGTTTTGGATTTTCAAGTGGCATAATGACTTTTTGGCCTGGTGTAAGGTCTGCAAAGTCAGCCAAGTTTTCAGCGACTGTCTTACCAGTACATGTGATACGGTCGCCATGAAGGAAACCATTTGCCAAAAGGTATTTCATAACCGCTGGCACACCACCGACTTCGTAGAGGTCTTGGAAGACATACTGACCAGATGGTTTCAAGTCAGCCAAGTGAGGCACACGTTCTTGGATTGTATTGAAGTCCTCAAGTGACAAGTCAACATTAGCCGCATGGGCAATGGCAAGCAAGTGAAGAGTGGCATTTGTAGAACCACCGAGAGCCATCGTTACAGTGATGGCATCTTCAAAGGCTTCACGAGTCAAGATATCTGATGGTTTGAGACCAAGTTCCAGCATCTTAACAACAGCACGTCCTGCTGCTTCGATATCTTCTTTCTTGTCGGCTGATTCAGCTGGGTGAGATGAAGATCCTGGCAAACTCATACCGAGAACTTCGATAGCAGTCGCCATGGTGTTAGCTGTATACATACCACCACAGCCACCAGGGCCCGGGCAGGCATTACATTCAAGACGTTTCACGTCCTCAGCTGTCATGTCACCGTGGTTCCATTTTCCGATTCCCTCAAAAACAGAAACCAAGTCAATGTCTTTTCCATCAAGATTTCCCGGTGCAATGGTTCCACCATAGGCGAAAATAGCTGGAATATTCATGTTAGCAATGGCAATCATAGAACCAGGCATGTTCTTGTCACAACCACCGATGGCAACGAAGGCATCGACGTTGTGACCACCCATCGCCGCCTCGATGGAGTCTGCGATGATGTCACGAGATGTTAGGGAGAAGCGCATACCAGGCGTTCCCATGGCAATCCCGTCCGCTACGGTAATGGTACCAAACTGAACAGGCCAAGCACCTGCCGATTTGACACCTTCTTTCGCCAATTTCCCAAAATCATGCAAGTGAATGTTACATGGTGTATTTTCCGCCCAAGTCGAAATTACCCCCACAATCGGTGTTTCAAAGTCCTTATCTGTCATACCAGTCGCACGAAGCATAGCACGGTTTGGTGATTTAACCATGCTGTCATAAATGCTACTGCGGTGACGTTTATCTAATTCAGTCATCTTATCCCTCCCGTTTCAGTTTTTACTATTATAGCACATTTTAAAGGCAATGAACAGAAGAAAATTCTTGAATTTTCAGAAAATTCCGACCAACAACTTCTAATTTTTTCATCTTTTTTTGTCAAGTAACTTTACTTTACAAAAAAATTGTGTTATCCTAGTATGGTTGATGAAAATCACTAGATTGAATCGAATTTAAATACCTAAAGGAGAAATCAAAATGGCAGTACCTGCACGTCGCACTTCAAAAGCGAAGAAAAACAAACGTCGTACACACTACAAAGTAACAGCTCCATCTGTAAACTTTGACGAAACTACTGGAGATTACTCACGTTCTCACCGTGTATCACTTAAAGGATACTACAAAGGACGTAAGATCGCTAAAGCTGCATCAGCTGAATAATAGAAGGGAGATACCATGCGCGTAAATATTACACTTGAACACAAAGAATCTGGTGAACGCTTGTACCTTACTTCTAAAAACAAACGTAACACTCCAGACCGTCTTCAATTGAAGAAATACTCACCAAAACTTCGCAAACACGTTGTGTTTACAGAGGTGAAATAAGCATTCAATACGAATCAATACAGAAGAAAAACGCTAATTCAAGCGTTTTTTCTTTTTGTTAATTTCAGTACATTGCAACACAAATCATTAGAATCACTACTTTTTTCACTACCTTTTTCTTAATTCCTGCCTTAGTCAAAAGATATTTCATCATAAATCTAAAGCAAACTAAAGTCAGATTATAATTCTTGTTCCATATTTCAAAATAGATGATATAATAATACTGTAATCTAGGAAAAGAGAGACGGATTTAAAATGGATATTTTTAATACTGTTATTACTTCAGTTATCACATCAGGTATCATTGGTGTCTTTATATCAGAGTATTACCAAAGAAAAACTTTGGTCAAGAAAATGAAGAGGGATTTCGTTATTGAACTCTTTGGCAACAGGTTCATGTTAAAAGAAAATTACTATGGCGAAGCAACTGAATTAAATAGAACGTTAGGAAAAATTCCAATCATATTTTCGGATAATAATCAAGTTATTGAGTATTACGATTGCTTCCTTTCTGTTACAAATGATCAGAATTTTTTAAGACTAATTAAAGCTATGTGTAAAGATAAAAATGTGAAGATTGATATTTCAAATTGGGATGATACAATGATTACGAGAACACTTTCGGTAGAAAGATAGTAATAAGCTTTTGAAAAAACAAAAGCAAAATATTTAATTAAATAAAGAACAGGAAAATACCAAATGAGCATGAACTCTATGAAACTTTCTCCGACTAAACAATTATTAATCATCGGAAATGGATTTGACAAACATTTAGGCTTGAAATCCTTGTATGTCGAATATTACCTTTCTTTAACAGAGAATGAACGGAAAAATAACATTTTCACGTATTTAGCATCAAATAAAAACTATAATTGGGCTGACGTTGAATCCTTATTACTAAAATGCCTAATAATTATTAAAAAACTAGACGCTCAGACCGTAAAAAATTATATTTCAGCTTATAAAAGTGATTCTAAAGAACAGATCTTATCTTTATTAGTTTCATCCAACAAATCACAAAAAGTTATGACGATTTTAGAAGAAAAAGAACTAATAAAAAGAGTATTAAAATTCTTCTTTTTATCATCACTTATATTTCCAGATTCCCTTTTAGAATTCTGTAAAGAACCTAATCATATTTTTCAAAAAAAACTAATGGACCTGATGATGGATCAAGTTAAAAATTTTGAATCAGGTTTTAAGGACTACCTCACAAATGAAATTAAAAACTTCCCCGAAGTAACTTATAATATTAAATCTAAAAAATTTATAGATAATTTAATAAAATCTGGAGTTTATAATACTAATGAATATTGTAACTTCATCCTGTCATTCAATTACACTCATCTCCCTAATAGTACTGACTTCTTTAACTCCAGAGGAGGTAATAATGTTCATGGAACATTATTAGATAATATAATTTTAGGGATAGATCATCATGACTATCAAGAATTTATGGAGTTCACTAAAACATTCCGTATTATGACGGAACTCCCACAAGAACCTTTAAAAATTTATGATAATTCTATAGATATCATTAAATTTTACGGACATTCATTAGGTGAAGCCGATTACTCTTATTTCGTTTCAATATTCGATGCCTTTAATATATATAATTCTGATATAGTACTAAAGTTTTATTATGACGACTTCGATTGTCGCTCCCATAAAAAAGAACAAGTTGAAAGAGTTTATAAACTTATCAATCACTATGGAGAAACTTTTGATAATAAAGATCATGGGCAAAATCTACTTCATAAGCTAGTGCTAGAAAAAAGAATTTATGTATTGAAGATGGAAGATGATGTTTGTTATAGTTAGAGTACCACTTAAAGTTATATAAAATGCACCTATTAGAACATTTGTGATCAAAGAATTTCTTCATTTGCTGAATGTATTCATAAAGATATTGCATTTGTTTTAAAATAATTTGAATTAAAGGAAAAGATAATGAGAGTTAAAAACATTAGTTGCAATTTTTTTAATAAAGATTTGAGTATAGAATTTAATGATAGTTCAAATGACGAAAGTAACACCTATTTCTAAATATATTAAACAACCCGTGATTCGAGAGAATCACGGGTCTGACTATTGATATTACAGAGAGGGCTTAATCAAAGACTTGCTTTCGTAGTCAAGATACTATAATTTTGTTCACTTAATATTTGATTACAAACATCTCGCATTTGTGGCAGGTTTCGACTAGCGAATTTTTCCTATTTTCACTGGTCGGTTCAGGCATCGTCGTCATCAATCTCCTCTTTGCTCTCTGGCTTGGGAAAAAATATTCCGTCTGGCTTGCCCATAATCATTAACAAAAGTTCCTTGCAATTTCATTTTGCAGGAAATTTTTTTATCCTCCTTCACAGTTAAGAAGTGTTCTATAGTTTTTTAAGACAAAGCAAAAAGCCCACTGTTGTAGGCTTTCTGTAAGATATATCTTAAAATTAAAGCATTTTGTTGTATTGCCGAAAGTTGATAATGCTAGACTTCTTTAGATAGCTCTAACCTTTGATACATAAGGGATTGGAGGTGAATTCTATCTATTTCTGTTGTCTTAGATTTTCTTTCTATCTAAGCAAAAAACTAAGCAAAAAAGAGCTTTTTCAGCTCTATCAATCGACGAGTTCAGCAGGCAAGAACTAGCACGGTCAAACGTGCTTTTTTGTTTTCTGATGAAATATGTACATACTTTTCCATACTTTTATTTCTGATTGCTGATAGGTAAATTATACCATGAAGCGCGTGCTTTATGATGTCATACCTGTAACTCTTTGCCTTCATCTTCAAACATAATTGTAGGAACTTCTAGCACCTCACAAAAGCCCTCAGATTTGCTTCTAATGGCTTGGCTATACAGAAGGATAGGCGGGACCGCCGAATGTCGCCCGCATTTCTCGACCCACTAGCTAAGTGGCGCGTTGGAGGCGGATACTTTTCAACCTCTATCCTCTATGTTTTGATTATATCACATTTTTCTCAATTTTAAAGATTATCAATAGTATCCTTGATACTCTGCCATAGTTCTTCGTTACTTAATCCTGCGTATTTCTTTTCTATTTCCTCAATAGGAAGAATAGTAATCTCATCAGGTTGAGAAAGCCAAAACTTCTCTTCTTCCTTGGTTAAAGTATAAGGCATAACTAATCAATCCTCTCCAGTTTTAGACTCTTGACAAATTCATTCCATTCGGCATCTAACTCCTCAACGGTTTTGTTTTTATTTCGTTCACTGGCTTTTTTTAACAATTCATCCAGATTGTCGTCTTCGGCTTCTGGCCAATCATAATCATACTTCTCAATCATGTCAATCATGTCAATCAATCTTTCCAAATTCAAATTCAAACAGATTAGAAAACATTTCAAGAGTTTTCTCTTGTGCTACAACCCCAGTATAATCCTTTTTCGCAAACTTTTCAATATTATCTTTATACATTGGTAAATAGATTTTTTCTTAGATTACTATTAACCTCTAAACTAAAACAAAAAGCGCAAACCCGAATCCCGCAAAAGAAAAAGGTAAACGCTAAGAGGTCGGGTCGAAAGCCCCTCACACCTCTATTTTATCAAATAGAAAGAGGAAAAGCAATTTCTCATAGAAGCCCCCATATTCGTTTCTAAGGGCTAGTAGTTTATACATGTTGTTTTAGTTATCCAGTCCCAATCAAAGCAAAATAGAGGACAAATATGAAGCTTAGGGCTACTCATATACTAACAAAACACCACCTCTATAGCTTTTAGCAAAGTCTAGTAGAATCTCAGCTTTGAGACGTTCATACTCAGCCCTATCAACTTCTAGTGCCTCGTATAATTGCCATAGCTTCAATCTCTCTCCAGTTCGCCTTGTAAATAGATTGGCAAATATCTCACGCCTTACATCGTCCAGATTGTCCCTGTAAACCTGAATCATGCCTACTATCTCCACCGCTTTGGCTTCAAACGCTCCATCTTGGTCGTCTAAACTCAATTTTACCAGCGATGGATAGCTTTTTAGAAATCTGTATACCTGTTTGACTGTCTCTTTTTTATCAATCTGCATTTACTATACCTGCCAAGTGGTCTAAAGCTTGCTTTCTAATTCTATATACGTTAACCTTGCTTATCTTCATCTCCCTACAAATCTGAGTCAAAGGGAGGTTATTCACATATAACATTGTCAATACTAACCATTCCTCAATTTCATCTAACTGGTCTATTAAATCCATGACTTCTATACGCTCATTCACAATAGCGTTGAGTTGCTCTATTACCTCGTCTTTTAGTTGCAAGGTTTCAAGTAGCTTATTTTCAGTAGTATTTGTTTTGCTAGTTGTTACTCTTGTGTCAGTTTGGTTAGATCCAGCTAATAGTCCATGGTTTAAGCTGTCTAGCTTTAATTGCAATTTTTTTATGATCATATCTGACTTTTTGCAATTCTTCAGCTTTTTCTCAATCTGTTCAACGTTCACGCTGTTACTCCTTTTTGGTATAATAATAGTGTTGAAATTATAGCTGAGGTGGAGAGCCTTGGCTTTTTTACGTTTTCTCGGAGTTCTATTATATCTCCCTTAACGTTCTTTGTCTTTAAAAGTATCTATATCTTAGAGAATCTTAGTGTTTTATCTTTAGAATAAAGTCCTGTACCTTGCTATTTTTAAATGCAAAACCTTGTAAAAACCTAACCAAAACCTAAGCAAAACCTAAGCATTCCTCTGATTCGCTAAACATAACTTCAGGTAAGCCACAAACTTAAATTAAGTACTGACAAGCGTTATAATCTACCCAAAGAGCTCCATCGGCTATCTCGTTCCATATTGCACCTTTCTACGGTGTTCGTTTGGTAAATTGCACACTACTACAAATTATCTAAAGCCTCTTAAACTAATTAGTTAATGGGTAGCTTTATAGATCAAAAAATCAAGCTAACTTCCTGATAGCACTACATTCCCTAATACCTTTAAACATTTCAAAAAGGGAATTTTTCGTACAGAAGGGGGCAGCGTTCTTTTCCTCTAGCAAAATATACCCCCGTCTAAAAATAAAGGGGGTATCTCTGCCTCCTATCTCGTCTTCATACCTGCTTAGTATCTTGTAATTGATTAAAGCTAAACAATATTTATATCATTTTTTCTAACCATGATCTTTATTTAGATTTGTTTGGAAATGTTCCAAAATACTACTTCAGATTACCCAATCCATTAAGCCAAAAACTATCTCCTTTCTTGGTGTAGTTCACAAACTTTTGATAATGCTTGTAATATCGTTTCCGTTTCATGTATTTTGGTCTTTCAGGAAAACTGTCAAACATATATCCGCCACGTCTAGGACTCCAACCTGGTTCCACCTTTCTAGCTTCCCTCAGCGCAAGCTCCCAATAGTATTGGCAATCTGTCTTACTTCGGTTCAGTGTTTGCTTGTGTATTTTCTGGCATGATCCACAACCATATAGCAAAAGTTTCTTATAGAGTTTTCTGCATCGATTACCACAAATAGGACAGAGAAAGAAGTAGCGATTACCTCCCTTGGTTCCTGGTATACTTGCTAAATCAAAATTATCACATTCAAAGGTGATATACAGGTTATCTAGGTCTATTTCCAGTTTTCTACCGTCCAACTCAGCTATACCATGACTGATATTCTTGTTTTTCATTGGCTTTATAAATGTCTCTATGGTTATTGATTTTATAACTTCCATTCGTTCAAAAATACTCATATATATGGAAAAACCCAAATCTATTGCCTAAATGCTAAAAGGGGATTGCTCCCCTCTATGTGTTTTATTGACCAGAATAACCTGCAAGGCCTTTATATTCGTCTTCTACGTCCAACTTTTGGAGTAGGCTAATACTTTCATCGCCCAGCATTTCCAACGTACCAAAAGCGGTCATAGAGTCCATAGGGATAGGCTTATCAGAAAGCAAGCGATCAGCATAGTCTAATAGCTCCAGCTCGTAGTCTGTGACCTTATTCAGCAAACTCTCAAAGTCCTCTGACTCTTTGAGTTGAAGCACGCGCTCCTGTTTATAACGTTCTTCAAATGCTTCAAGCTCCTCTGGTTGATTGTAATAGTCTTTGAAACTGTCACAAATGCGCTTGAAGGTCTTGTTTAGCTTGTTATCCTCCACATACTCAGCCACTAGCGTTCCTTTATCCTTGTAGGTCAATGAGATTACAGGCTGGCAATATGTTCCAGTCATATATCCCAGTAGCGCGTGACCTGCTACCATAGCAGTATCTAGGTCTTGAAATTCGTAAGTGAAAGTAAATGTTTTTGCTTTGTCTGAAAATGTTTTTAGTGTCATGTTTTTTCTCCTTTTTCTATTTTTCAATAATCAATACCAACAAATTTTTTACGGTTATCGAGAATAATATACCCCTGTTGTATAGCTAAAATTACAAAATATTTTAGTAGTTTGTCTTCATGCTTCAAGGTTTGGACAAGCTCACTGTTTTTAAAAGTTTCCCATTCAGAAATATAAGAAGCAGAACCTCCATTTTGTGGTGGAAGAAGATCCAATTCACTTTCTTCCATCTTCTCATATATACTCTTTGTGATGTACCTTAAACGTGGGGTTTTAGAAAGCAACTCCCTGGACTGCTTTCCATAATTCCTACCTTGCCACTTACAAATAGCTTTATCAAATACTAAATACTTTCTTACTCTATCAAAAATATATCTCATCGGTTCGTTCTCACCAGCCCACTTAATAACCTCTCCAATATTTTCCATGTAGGGCATTGACTTGAAGGCTAAAAAATTTTTGTCTTGGATAACTCGTTTATTTAATCTCTTCTTTACCACTAGTTCACTACTCCATTTTTTACAATATATATCCGCGCAACGTGGAAGTGTTAAAGGACAGGGTTACAGGGGGCGTAGCTCAATCGCCCCTGTTCCTGTTCCTTACTTCCACATTTCACGAAAATTGGACAAACTAGAATTGACGCTAGGCTATTCTAGTCATGTCCCTCCTTTTACATCTGTAAAATTTACAATCCTTTACAAGTCTTTACAACTCCTAAAAAATCCAATAATACCAACGCTTTTTGAGTTATGCTTTATATTTTACAAGTGTAAAAAAATAATTGTTTTACATCTTTTACAATGAGTTGTAAAGAGGTGTAAATTTTACGTTTGTAAAGGTGTAAAATCATGTAAAATTTTTACACTTTTTTACAACTTTTTACAACTTTTACATTTGTAAAGTTTACAACTCTTTACATATTTAAAGTTGTTAATAAGCAGGATTTTCTTGTATCATTCCATCGATGACCACTATGTTATTATCGGATTCATCAATCAATTTGTCTAAGGTAGGTCTGCTGATTTTGGCAAAACGAGAAAGCTCTGACTTATTGGGTAGTCTATTATTCGCCTGTTCAAAGTTTGCTATCATAGATTTTAATTTGTTTGTCGCTTTTTCTTTTGTTTCTTCATTAGCCCATGCTTTTTCTTTCTGTTCTTTTGAAAGTGGTAACCCTGGTTCGTGATAGGCTAATATTTTCTCCTTATCATTTATCAACTGTGGATAGTAGAAAAGAAAATTTTTCTCCCCGTCGTAATAAGCTTCCGAGGTAACTGCTTCAAGTCTCCAATAAGTTCGCGTTTTTAACGGCAAATCTATGTTATCAAAATGTGTTAGAATTTCCTGCGTTTGTTCAGTAGGTAAATGTTCTAGCGCTACCTCAATATGATTTCGTAGATCCTCGCTTGTTGCTCTCTTGTTTTTAAAACTGATATAATCATTTGTTACGTTTAGCTGAAAATATCTTTTATTGTGCGTAGTCATTACATTCTTGGCCAAATCCCAGACGGCTTCTAGCCTCTCTAGGCGTAACAATTCTGGATCTAATTCCATCTTGAAAAATTCCAACAAGCTATCGCAATGAGCTAGAGACTCTGACCACTGCGCAAAGTCTGAACTTTCCGTAGTCCCTTTCGGTCTATCTCTATGACTTTGTGTATAGATCAGGCCGCCGCCTACGTGTTGGTTAATCTGTTGTAAATAATCCCCTAAGGAGCCCCCAAACTGTAGTAATTTCAAATTATCAATACTATCAATAATAACCACTTGAAAAGCGTTGTTTGGTACTTTATCTTTTACAACTTTGGCTAACTCTTCTAAAGCCGTTGACTTTGGAAGAGTTAAGATAGAAATATTGTCAAGATCTTTTTGCTCAACTTCTAAAAGTTGGGCAATCTGCATGAACTTACTAAAACAGTCGTTTTCTTTATGATTCGTATTGATATACAAGACGTTGAAAGCTCTTTTACTCTTCCACTCTAGCCAATTACTCCCCTGGGCTAAAGATAGAGCTAGGGAGATAACTACGCTAGTCTTTAAGGATCTTCTTGGCGCCGATATACCCAATACTTGCCCGCGTCTCAACAATCCTGTCAAAATGCTAGCAGATGGCCCTATTGTCTCAGCAGGAACTTGTCCTAGTTTTTTAATTTCTGTCATTGGTTATCCTTTCTGGTTTTTCAATCGTTTCTTTTTCATTTTCTTTAATTGTTGTAACTCTTTGCGTTGCTCAAGCGTTAATTGTCTATTTTTCCAAGTGTAGCCGTTGGTAGTCCGGACAGATTTTCTCTGTCCGGGGAATCTTTCAAAGCTAGCCATTCTCCACCCCCAGAAACTTCAACAAGTCAGAAACTCTATAATAGATTTTCCTAGTGTCTTCTAGTGGTGGCTGGTATCGTCTTAGCCCTGCTTCCTCCCACTTTTGGAGTGTCTTATACTTTATATCTAACTCAGCCATTGCCTCCTGAGCTGAGATTAAACCTGTCAAACGCGGTTTAAGTATATCACGCGCCTCCAGGTATTTTTCTACAAGGTTTAAAACACCATGGGCTAACTCGTTTTCGCTTTCTTTGCTTAAACTAAACATAGTCTTCCGCCCCTTTCAGTAGTAGCTTGTAGCTCTCTAAATCGGCATTCAAAAGGACAGTTAGTCGCTTCTGCTCCTCTTGTACTTGATTATAGAATGCCTTTGCTCCGTCCAGTAGCTCCTCTTTGTTAGCTGGGATAAAGTAGCCTCTAAAAGCTCCATGCCGAACCCCAACGATAGGAACACCGTAGCGCGTGATTAGACGGCTGATAATGTCCTGTACAGTTCTTTCTGCTAGTTTAGTGATTAGGCTGATTTCTGCCCCTGTTATGGAGTTCTCAGCCCCGACCTTGATTAGTCTTAATACTCGCTTGTCATTCATTGTTAGACTCATTCAATTCCTCCCCATACGTCTACCCCTGCAAGCTGGATATATCGCCCATATTCAGGGGTTAAATCCTTGCTAGGTGTTTCTATCTCCCGTGTGCTTTCTCGCTCAATTTGGGCGCTTTTTTGGCGATCTCGGTGGTTTAGATAAAGTAGTAAGCCAATCAGTACCACGGAAAAGATAACCGCCTGTGTATTGGTTAAATCTAGCTCGTTCATTTCAACAGCCCTCTTTCTTTCAAATCCTTTATAATCAAGCTACGTAAATACGTCCAGGTTGAAGCAGTTGTGTGATTGATCCCATTACTTAAATTGTTTTCTTTTATTGCTTGATCTAAGAAACTGAATAGCAACCAGTCAGGAGCTTCACCATGCCTTTCTGTGCATTCGTCGTCATATTTTTTTAATTCTCCAAGCAAATTCTCAACATTCCTATTAAAGAAATCCTCATGACTTGCCTCTTGCTTTTTATATGCTTCAGATAATTTGTAAAACTGAATCCATAACTGACTAATTGCTGATCTACAATCTTCAGCAATTTCTGTTGCTCCATGGTGTTCCTTGGATAAATGCCACTCTGATAAAATATCTAGCTTTTCCTCTACAAGTCCCAGCTCTTTTTCAAAATCTTCAAAGTATGTATCCATGTTTTTTACCTCTGTTTCTATGTTTGTGTAATTGCCCTGCTGGGCTTGTCCTGCTTTGACAGCTTTTTAATGTCTTTCCTGCTCACATTCCTCACGCTCAGAGTCGCCAATATTTGAAAGCGTGAGAAAGTACCAGTTTTAAGAGTTGGCGCTCTCCGTATGGTCAAAATGTCCTAAATATGCTATAATCTAGGTATAAATCTTTACTAAAACCCT
The DNA here is from genome assembly GCF_901543815.1 of Streptococcus oralis. Classification (GTDB taxonomy): domain Bacteria; phylum Bacillota; class Bacilli; order Lactobacillales; family Streptococcaceae; genus Streptococcus; species Streptococcus oralis_CM. The sequence goes on along the minus strand of NZ_CABEIU010000002.1, from coordinate 98,372 downwards.
TTTAATAATAGCTTGCCTGCTTTTTGTTAAATTCGTTTTAGTGTTAGTGTGAAAGGCTTTGCTGATTGGTCTCGGTAAGCCTTTTTTGTTGCGATCACGCGCATTTAGTGCGTGGTTTTTTATTTCTGAATACCATGGACTTAATTTCTTGATAACTCATATTTAAGCCAATCATGGCTATTACCATGTCCTCAAACGCTTGGTACTGTTCCAGCTCGTCACTGGTCAAGCTATCAATGCCATTGTAGCCCCCACGTTCTTCCCTTAACTGTTTAGCGTTCCTGTCGGTTACTGCTTTTAGTAGCAAGTTGTTCATGGTGCTATGCGCGTGCTTTGGTGCTTGTTCCCAGTTCTCAATGCTGTCATGCAGTGTTTTTCTTTTTGGCTTTTCTAGCGCCCTCTGCATACGAAACTTAGAAAGTTCCTCACGCATTTCAAAGAATGCTTTGACTAGGTTCTTCTTAAACTCTTTTACGAGTTCTGTATTTCGTAAGTAAGTGATCAGCAATGTTGCTTGTTGTTCATTTAAAATATAGTCCCGTACATTTTGCCCACTCCCTGAAGGTGAAATTTTAAATTGCACCTTTCCGAAGCTTTCAAAGTCCTCTCGGTGCTTATTCAGCAAAATTTTTAAATGTCTGTGCTTAACTTCTGCACATTCTGCCACAATACTACTTAATGTGTACGGCTCTTTCTTACCGTCCATGTAGACTAGTTCCATTAGTTTGCTCCTTTCTAGCTATAAAATAGTTCATCTATGGTTATATCTGATTTGATTTCTGCAACCATTGACTTAATCGCTAGGCGTTCTTTGTCATTGAATGGTGTTTTACCTAATTCTTTGTTGTTGTATGACTGCAAAGAAATTTTTAGCTTGTCCGCCATCTGTTGTTGAGTTAGTCCTAACATAACCCGATAGCCTCGTAGTTTGCTCATAGGTTTCCCCCTTTCTAAAAAAGCAACCTCCCCATAGATTGAAAGCGAAAAGGTAACATGGGGAATTTTTGATATAGTTTTCTATACCTTTACTGTTATTATATATAGTTTTTTATTATCTGTCAACAATATTTTTAAAAAATATATAGTTTTCTTTGATTTTTTAAAAACTCTTGTGTATAATCAACTATGAAAGGTAACAAAAATTATGAATAGATTGAAAGAATTGCGAAAAGAAAAAGGTCTAACTCAAGAAGAGTTATCTAATGAAATAGGTACTACTAAACTAACTATTTCAAATTGGGAAAATGAAAAGCACTCTATTGGATCCGAAAAGGCTAAACTGCTAGCCGACTTATTCAATGTATCCGTTGGATACTTGTTAGGGCACAGTGAGTATAGAGACAGCCAAGAAGCAAGCTATCAACTTTACCAAAAGGATCCCGATGATCCAAATAACCATGTAAAGGCTAGGGTTTATTCTATTCTTGGCGATGATTTAATGAAGGTGCTGGAAGAGCGATATATAACTGGTCATGATGAACCTGATTATTCTAATCTTACTTCATTCTTATCTGCAGTAAATCAGCTTTCATATACCGATGAAGAAGAGTTATTACTAAATTATGGAATACTCCCTAAGGAAGATAAAAAGATAATAAAGAATCTGGTTTCTGATATGGCTGAAAAAGTAAAAATGGCCACTAAGATTAAGGAGGAACAAAAGAAAGAAAAAGAACCATGGAGGAAAGGATTCTAAACCCACGCGCCACAATATCCAACAATCCTGAAGCGCGTGACTTCTCTTACTTCGCTCTTTGTTCGTTGTAACATTTAACCAGTTGCCCCCTAAAAAATTCTACTAATTTTGTCGACATCAACAAAACTGTATAGTTCAACTTTTGGGCGCGTGGAATTTACTTGGAAAATAAAAAAACGTTGATTTAACAGTGTTTTTAACTCATTTAGAAATCACTTGGAAAATAAAAATTATGGAAAATAAAGATTCAGAAAAATTATTAAAATTATTGACTAAAAACGAAGATGAAATTATTGAATATAAAGTAAATAATAATGATCATGAACGTATAGGTAAATATATATCAGCTTTGGCCAATTCATCAGCAATTTTAAATCGACAATTTTCGTACCTAATTTGGGGAATTGACGATGATTCAAAAGAGATCGTCGGTACAAAATTCTACCCAAAAACTGAAAAACATGGTGGAGAACCATTTATTACTTGGTTAGAACGAATGCTTGACCCTCGTATTACAATTCGGTTTGAAGAATATGATATTAATCAAAATCATGTTGTCGTTCTAGTTATCCATATGAAAGCTGGTAGACCTATTGCTTTTAATGGTAGTCGGTACATTAGAAGCGGCTCTTCATTGAAAAACTTAAAGGACTATCCCGAAAAAGAGAGAGAGTTATGGAAATCCTTTGAAGCACGATCATTCGAAAGAGAATTTGCAAAAACCGCATGTACCTTTGATAAAATCAAAGAATTACTTGATATTAATTCTTATTTGAAGATGCTAGGCTATTTTGTTGGCTCAACTGACGAAGAAATAATTACTTATATGATAAACGATGGAATTATAGAATCTTCTGGAAAAACTTTTAATCTAACCAATATGGGGGCATTTACTTTCGCAAAGAATATTAATAACTTTGAAAACCTATCATCTCATGCTTTACGAGTAATTAGGTATGATGGAAATAATAAACTTAGTGCAGTGGCCGATAACACAGCAAGTAAAGGAGCTGCCGTTGGTTTTGATGGTTTGCTAAAATTTATCAAAAGTCATTTACCTAGAAATCCAGAGACATTAAAAGAAAATGGGCAAATTACCTCTGATACAGATTATCCTCCTCTTGTAATACGTGAAATTGTCGCAAATCAAATTGTACATCAGGATTTTTCTGTAAAAGGTAGCTCCCCAACAATTGAAATATTCGATAATAGAATTGTATTCACAAATCCAGGATCTCCTCTTAATCGTCCAGAAAGATTACTTGACATGCCTCCTTATTCTCGAAATGAAGATTTAGCTAATCTGTTTCGAAAGATGCATTTAGTAGAATCTCGCGGAAGTGGTATAGACAAGATTATATTGACGCTAGAATTAAATCATCTACCCGCTCCTGATATATCTGCTAAAGATAATTATACTGTTGTTACTTTACACCAACGACGAAGTATCCAGGAAATGGGTAATAGAGAAAAAATAAATGCTATTTATTATCATTCTGCTATACTATACATCGAAGATGATTATATGACAAATAGCACACTTAGAAAAAGATTCGGATTAACAAATAAACAATCATCCGTTGCTTCCAAACTCATTTCTCTTGCATTAGAAAATAATAAAATAAAAATTTATGATGAAAATGCTGGTAAAAAGAATATGCAATATATTCCATACTGGGGCATTGGTTACAATGAATAATCTGAGCCAAACTCCCGAAAACAAATTAAAATAGGCGCAAACTATGAAGCCCTGGCATGATATAAACCATAATCTAAAACCTTTTTAATAATAGCTTGCCTGCTGATGTATTTTAGAAAGGTTTATCATCATGAAAATAACGCAACATAGTAAAAAAGACGGGTCAATAGTCTACCGCTCTAGTGTCTATCTAGGCATTGATCAGGTAACAGGCAAACAAGTCACAACGAAAGTCACGGGGCGCACTAAAAAAGAGGTCAAGCAAAAAGCCCAAGACGCAATTATAGACTTTAAGGTAAACGGATCGACCAGGTTTCAAGCTTCTACTATATCCACCTACGAGGAGCTAGCTAGCCTATGGTGGGATAATCACAAACATACTGTGAAGCCAAATAGTCAAGACGCTACTAGAAAGCTCTTAAAAGCCCACGTTTTACCTCTATTTGGCTCATACAAGCTCGATAAGCTGACAACTCCACTTATTCAATCCATCGTCAACCAACTGGCAGAAAAGACTAATAAAGGAGAGACTGGGGCGTATCTGCATTATGATAAAATCCACGCGCTTAACAAGCGTATTCTTCAATATGGTGTCATTATGCAAGCTATCCCATTCAATCCAGCCCGTGAGGTCTTGTTACCTCGAAACAATCAAAAAGCAAACCGCCACAAGATCAAACATTTTGACAATCAGGAGCTTAAAAAGTTTCTTGGCTATCTCGATAGTTTAGACAGTAACAAGTACCGCCATTTTTACGAGATTACACTTTACAAGTTTCTACTGGCCACTGGTTGCCGTATCAATGAAGCTTTAGCCCTATCCTGGTCAGATATTGACCTAGAAAATGCCATTGTCCACGTCACAAAGACTCTAAACTATAAGCAAGAAATCAATAGCCCAAAATCAAAGTCTAGCTATCGGGATATAGATATAGACCGCCAAACAGTCGCTATGCTCAAGCAATATAAACGTAGGCAAATACAAGAGGCTTGGCAACTTGGACGTACTGAAACGGTGGTCTTTTCTGACTTCATACATGAGTACCCCAATAATCGAACCTTACAAACCAGATTAAGAACCCACTTCAAACATGCTGACGTTCCTAACATTGGCTTTCACGGTTTCCGTCATACCCACGCTAGTTTACTGCTTAACTCTGGCATACCTTACAAGGAGCTTCAGCACCGCCTAGGTCATTCACAAATCAGTATGACCATGGATATATATAGCCACCTCTCAAAAGAGAACGCCAAAAAAGCCGTCTCATTCTTTGAAACGGCTATGAAATCAATCTAGCAAATATCTAAGCAAACCCAGAAATCAACGTTTTAAGACAAAGCAAAAAGCCCACTGTTGTAGGCTTTCTGTAAGATATTTCTTAAAATTAAAGCATTTTGTTGTAGAATTCAACGACAAGCGCTTCGTTGATTTCTGGGTTGATTTCGTCGCGTTCTGGCAAGCGAGTCAATGAACCTTCCAATTTTTCAGCGTCGAATGATACGAATGCTGGACGTCCGAGAGTTGCTTCTACTGCTTCAAGGATTGCTGGAACTTTCAATGATTTTTCACGAACTGAAATCACTTGACCTGGAGTTACGCGGTATGATGGGATATCAACACGTTTTCCGTCAACAAGGATGTGACCGTGGTTTACGAATTGACGAGCTTGACGACGAGTAGTCGCAAGACCAAGACGGTAAACAACGTTATCCAAACGACGTTCCAAAAGAAGCATGAAGTTGAAACCTAGGATTCCGCCTTTGATTTTTGTAGCTTGTACGAACAAGTTACGGAATTGTTTTTCACCTACACCGTAAGTGAAACGAAGTTTTTGTTTTTCAGCCAATTGCAAACCGTATTCTGACAATTTAGAACGGTTGTTTGGTCCGTGTTGTCCTGGTACGTAGTTACGACGTGCCAATTCTTTACCTGTACCTGTAAGTGAAAGGCCAAGGCGACGAGCTTGTTTCCAAGATGGTCCTGTATAACGTGACATATGTATGTCCTCCTGATATAAATAATATTTCGGTGGAAATAGTCACTTAGAAAGCCCTGATTCGTGCAGATGCCCTTCGCCTAAACAGCCAAGGTTACTTGTCATAAGACACCTGTTGACGAGCTTCATGCTTTCCTGCTGCTATTTCACACAAAGGCTATTATACCATGAAAAGCTAGATTTGTAAAGGAATTTTACAGCTTTATTTCAATTTGAGACTGAATGTAAACTTGCTCCCTAAGCCATATTGACTTTCTGCTGTGATTTCGCCACCAAGCTGATGGGCTAGTTCGCGTGCAATCGCAAGTCCTAATCCATGTCCACCCGTCTTCATATTGCGCGAAGTTTCCACACGATAAAGTCGTTTAAAAATCTTTTCCAAATCCTCAGGAAGGATCCCCTGCCCCTCGTCTTTTACACTGATTGTCAATTCTTGTTCTGTTAATTGGGCAAGAACCTCGATTCTGGTTCCTGGTTCTGAATATTTAAAGGCATTGTTTAACAAATTAACTAAAATGCGAGAGAGTTTGTCAGAATGGCTCTTGATTTTCGCCGACTCAGGTGACACTTGAATGTAAACATCCCGCTCCTCTTGTTCAATCTGGAGTTGAAATTCACTCATTGACTCAATCAACAGCTGATCTAAAAAGACCTCTTCGACTTCTTCATCAGCAGTATCTTGAGGTTGTGTGTTAAGAGTCAAAACATCCAACTCCTCCACTAGCTTGTTTAGACGCTCAGTTTGCCGACCAATCGTGGCTAAGTAGTGGAGCCGCTCCTCTTCCTTAATCACTCCATCTAGAATTCCCTCAACAGTAACCTGAATGGAGGTAATGGGAGTTTTAATATCGTGAGAGAGCTGCGCAATCATCATTCTCTTTTCTTGCTCGCTCTCATCAAGTGATTGAAAGGTAGCCTGCAAATTGTGGGACATGTCATTAAAAGCCTGGCCCAGCTCTTGAAATTCTAATGGGCCTTTGGTTTCAATTTCTGTGCTGAAATCCTTGCTGGCTATATCCTGAGCTTGTTTTTTCAAATGTTTCAGAGAAGAGAACACAGGCGACAAAAGAAAGATGCTCACTGCAGCGCCAATGAAACTAGCAATCAAGGTCATTCCAACGAGAAAGTAAACTTCACTTTTCTCAATCAACATTCGTTGGACTGCCCAGAAAACGACCAAAATCGTTAGTAGAGTCGACACTAGATACCCCACTAAAATATAGTTTTTTAATTTCATTTTCTACCTCTTGGTCTTTCCATCTTATAGCCCAAACCCCAGACAGTTTTGATAGCAGGAGCATTTGAATTTGTATACTTGGTCAACTCTTGCCTCAAAGCATGGATATGAACATTGAGTGTATTGGTATCATCCACATAGTCCTCTTGCCATACCTTCTCGTAAAGTTCCGTCTTTGAAAAGACTCTCTCAGGATTGCTGGCCAATATCCATAGAAGTTCAAAGGATTTTACTGTCAATTCCAAAGGTTGCTCCCCAATGCGAACCTCATGAGTCACATGGTTGATTACCAAGTCACCAAACTCGATCTGTTCTGTCTCTCCTCCACGGCTAAGGCGACGCAAGATATTATTCACTCTTAAAACCAATTCGCGTGGGCTAAAGGGTTTGACTATAAAATCATCTGCCCCCAAACTTAAGCCATAAATCTTATCCTGTTCGCTTGTCTTAGCAGTTGTAAAGAGGAAGGGTTGATCCGGAGCAATATACTGAACTTCACTGATAAAATCATAACCATCCATATTGGGCATCATGATATCTGTGATAATGAGGTCGATAGATTTTTTTCTGAAAAGCTCTAAGCCCTCCTTACCATCATGGGCGACCAAAACATCGTAACCTGCCTGTATAAGATAGCGGTTTTGAATATCTAGAATATCTATCTCATCATCAACCAGCAAAATTGTCTTTTTCATCTGACACTCCTTCGATAAAAACAGTGTTATACTTGCTTTAGTATAACACTATTTTCCCTAATGTTTAAGTGATTTGAATCTTAATCTTCTCGTTTGCTTGTCAAACCCAAAAGTCCAACAAGACCTGCCAAGGCTAGACCAAAGATACCAAGGCCAGCTGTAGCCGTTTTAGCTTCCCCAGTATTTGGTAACATCGCTTTATCATCTTTTTTCATCATATTAGCCATTGGGCTAGAAGCTGGTTGATCTACTTTCATATCTGACATATGGTGATTTGTACCCATCATACCCTCAGTCGTACCTGTAGAGCCTGTTTCAGAAGGCTTCGTATTCATCTGACCTTGTTGAGATGGTATTGTCGCCATTTCTGATCCATGAAGTCGAATCGTTACTTGACGAGTAGCAATCAGATTGGTCAAATCAGGTTTGCCATCTTTAGCGCCATAGACTTTAACAGTAGCTAGATATGTATGGGTTCCGTTAGCTCGAAGTTGATCCAGCAAGGCCTGACCATCTTTGCCAACCGTATTGCCATTCAAATCCACTTCGTAGAAATATTGGCCTTTAGCCAAGCCTTCAAGTGGCAATAGAGCTGGATTTTTAGCTGTTCCGTTGTCTGACCATGGGGCTTTGTCTGAAGCTTTTAACAAGAGGCGAGTCAACATACCATCTCCACCAAAAGCTTCGTATGGAATAACTTGGTTGACACCGGCCAAGAATGGACCCGGAACATTTGCTTTTTCAAGGTAGCTAGTTGGAACATCAATCATGTCTTTGACATTGTTAACAACAGACTCTTTGACCTGATTTGGTGTGGTCAAGCCATTCAAGTTAACATCCAAATCTTTAGTCGCTACCAGATTAGTTAAGTCAGGTTTGCCATCTTTTGCACCGTACACTTTGATGGTAGCCTTATAGCTTTTCGTACCATTTTGTTTCAAGAGGTCAAGAAGCTCTTTGTCAGATTTGCCTTGGGTGCCTGCCAAGTCTACTTCGTAGAAGTAAAGGCCTTTGCCCAATTTTTCTACTGGTGGAAGAGCGGGATTTTTAGCTGAACCATTGTCTGACCATGGAGCCTTATCAGAGGCTTTCAAGATAAGACGAGTCAACATACCATCTCCACCAAAAGCTTCGTATGGAATAACTTGATTGACACCAGCTGTAAATGGACCTGGGAAATTAGCTTTGTCAAGATAGCTAGCTGGGACATCTACTGTATCTTTGGTGTTGTCGGCCACACCTTTTTGCACTTCAGCTGGAGTAGTCAAACCATTCAAGTTGACATTTAAATCCTTAGTCGCTACGAGGTTAGTTAAGTCAGGCTTGCCGTCTTTTGCACCGTACACCTTGATAGTAGCTTTATAGCTTTGTGTACCATTTTGTTTCAAGAGGTCAAGCAGCTCTTTGTCAGATTTACCTTGGGTGCCTGCTAAATCCACTTCGTAGAAGTAAAGGCCTTTGCCCAATTTCTCTACTGGTGGGAGAGCGGGATTTTTAGCTGTTCCATTGTCGGACCACGGAGCCTTGTCGGATGCTTTCAAGATAAGACGAGTCAACATGCCGTCACCAGCGAAGAATTCATATGGAATAACTTGATTGACACCAGCTGTGAATGGTCCTGGGAAGTTGGCTCTATCCAAATAAGAAGCTGGGACGTCTACTGTGTCTTTGGTGTTGTTGGCCACACCTTTTTGGACTTCAGCTGGAGTGGTCAAACCATTCAAGTTAACATCCAAATCTTTAGTCGCTACGAGGTTAGTTAAGTCAGGCTTGCCGTCTTTTGCACCGTACACTTTGATGGTTGCCTTATAGCTTTGTGTACCATTTTGTTTCAAAAGGTCAAGCAACTCTTTATCTGATTTTCCTTGGGTGCCTGCCAAATCCACTTCATAGAAGTAAAGGCCTTTGCCCAATTTCTCTACTGGTGGGAGAGCGGGATTTTTAGCTGTTCCGTTGTCTGACCATGGAGCCTTATCAGAGGCTTTCAAGATTAGGCGAGTCAACATGCCGTCACCAGCGAAGAATTCATATGGAATGACTTGATTGACACCAGCTGTAAATGGTCCTGGGAAATTGGCTTTGTCAAGGTAGCTAGCTGGAACATCTACTGTGTCTTTGGTATTGTCAGCCACACCTTTTTGCACTTCAGCTGGGGTGGTCGCTGGTTGCGCTTCACTGGCTTCACGGTCTTGCCCAGAAACTGTAGACGCAGGACTTTCCACAGGTTTAACTGCATCTTCTGTTTGTTTCTTAGAGTCAGGTTGTGCTTGCACTTCTTCTTTTGGTGCTACTACCGGCTCTTTAGCAGTTGCGTCCGCTTTTTCTGAAGAGCTTGTCGTATCCACACTTTCTTTAGGTGTTGGAACAGACTGTTCTGAAGGAAGAGCTACATCGACTGCTTTTTTGAGAACCTCTGCTGGTAAGTCGCTCTTTTCACTCACAGAAGCAGCGTCTGGCACGACTTGGGCAGGAGTCGGATTGACGACATCAGCACGCGCAGAACTTGGTTGACCAACTAGGACAAAGAAGCCACTAGCCACAACAACTGAAGCAACACCGACACTGAGACGGCGAATAGACCAACGAGTATATCTTTGATTTGGATTGAATTTCATAGGATTCTCCTTAGAGTTTTCTTTTTTTGATGACTCTAGTATAATCTCCTAAAATTAAAAAGGATTAAGAAAAAGTTAAAATTTTTCTTAAATCCCTCTTATAAAATACTTATATTGACTCGTTAATCATTTGGAAAGAGAGTAGCCCTTCCTCTCCTACTCACTCAGTTCAGCTAGGGTGTCCAGATGTTGGTTATTAATGACGGCCATGATGTAGGCATCTGCCTGCAAGAGGTCATTGGGGCCGAATTGGACATCCAGCGGAGCATTTTCGTAGGAACGAAAGCCAAGTACGTTGAGGTTGTATCGCCCACGCAAATCCAACTGACTGAGGCTTTTACCTACCCATGATTGGGGGATTTTCATCTCGACAATCGATACATTCTTGTCCAGCTGAAAGACGTCTACACTGTTATGAAAGAGGATGGTCTGTGCCAATGAGCGCCCCATTTCAAACTCTGGTGAGATGACTGCGTCTGCACCAATTTTTTCCAACACCTTTTTAGCTGTATGGCTTTTGACCTTGGCAATAACGGTCGGCACTCCTAGACTCTTGCAGTGCATAACCGCGAGAACACTGGACTCCAGATTTTCCCCCGTTGCGACAACTACAGTATCACAGGTGTCAATCCCCGCTGATAGAAGGAGTTCTTCATCCGTGATATCTCCAACTACCCCACGCGCCAGCACAGGTTCAAATTGATTAATGCGCTCCTCGTGGTCATCAATAGCAATGATATTCATGTCATGCTTGGCTAAGGCAGCCAAAACACTGCTCCCAAAAATTCCCAAGCCTAAAATTCCAATTGTCCGATCTGACATCGTTCTTCCTTTCTTATCCAATGGTGATATCTGCTTTCATATAGTGAATCGTATCTTTCTTGTCTGGCTGGTATTCCGCTACACTGACCAGTAGTGTCAAGGGACCAATACGACCGATAAACATCAGCAACATAACGATGCTGAGGGCTAACTTACCTAACTCCGGCGTTAAATTTGCCGTCACCCCAACAGTTGCAAGTGCTGAAATGGTTTCAAACATAAGGTAGATAAAGCGCGGATTTCCCTCTGCTGTTATCCCTAGTAGGATCAAGCCCAGCAAGAATGTTAGCAAGAAGATAATAAAGACGCTGAAAGATTTTTGCACGGTTCGGGGTTCAATGGTCCTCCGAGCCACATTGGCATGAGGCAAGCCCAATAGTTCGCTACGAGCGAAGACCAACAAGACAAAGAAGGTCGTAATCTTGAGTCCCCCCTGCTGTCCCTCCAGGTGCCCCGCCCAGAAACATCTGTAGGATATAGATGAACAAGGTCACTGGTCGAGCCTGGGTGTAGTCAATGGAAGCAAAGCCTGCCGTTCTCATGCTGACGGTCTGGAAGAAACTAACCAGCAGTTTCTCTGGAGCGCTGAGATTCTCAATCGTTCCAGGATTGTTCCACTCGATGAACAAAGTCGATACGGTTCCAAAGAGCAGAATTCCCGCCGTTAAAAAGAGAACCAGCTTGGTATGGAAACGCAGACGGCGTTTTTTCTTTTTCCCAAACTGGGTCGCTAGGTCAAACCAGACCATAAATCCTAGACCACCCGTGATAATCAAACCCGCAATCACTAGATTGATCAAGGGGTCCGTTTGAAAGGCTAGCAAACTCGTACTTCCAAAATTATCAAATCCAGCATTACAGAAAGCTGAAATAGCCAGAAAGATAGAGGTTAACATCCCTCGACCCCAGCCAAATTCAGGAATGAAGCGGAAACTCAGGAGAAAGGCACCGATCCCTTCCACCAGAAAAGTCGTCAGAAAGATCGAACGAATGAAATCCTTTAGAGACTGGGTTTCTCCATAACCGAAACTTTCTTGAATGGTCTCCCGGCCACGAAGACTGAGCTTTTGCTTGCCTTGGATGTAAAAGATTCCGATAAAGGTCATGAGCCCCAAACCACCAATCTGGATCAAGAGCATACAGATCAACTGGCCCCACATATTGTAAGTCGAGGCCACTGGCTGGGTGAAGAGCCCTGTCACACAGACCATGGATACAGTTGTAAAGAGATGGTCAAAGTAGGTCGCTTGTGACGTTGTTGCTTGCACAAAGGGAAGGCTTAAAAGGAGCGAACCCAAGAAGATCACTAGGGCAAAACTTAAAAAGATGCGACGGGCTGGCGATAAACGAGACAGCGTCGTCTTGATTTTTTCCAAAAAAGATTTGAATAACATAGCTACATTCTACCATAAAAACAGTCAGAACACTCACATGTGGTGCACAATAGCAAGACAGAGTTCGAGTGCCTTGTCAAAAGCTTCAGAACCCCAGTCACGACTGTCGTAGTTGTCCAGATCCGCCAAGGAATCTGCGGTAAAGAGCAATTCTCCCCAGACAACTCCACGTAGCTGAGCTACTGCCGCAAGAGCCGAACACTCCATCTCCACAACAGCACAGCCTTCTTCCTTACGATAGGCAACCTTTTCAGCCGTCTCTCGGTAAAAACCATCTGTCGTCCAGGTCATAACTTCCTCGTAAGGAATGCCTCTTTGTTCTAAGACTTGCTCAATGACAGAGACAGCCTCAATCTGCATCTCCATATAACGAGAAGGTGCTACATAGTGATAGCTGGTCCCCTCATCTCGCAGAGCCCGAACAGGGACGAGAAAGGCATTCTCCTCTATATCGGCTAGGACGCCACAGGTTCCAGTGGAAATGATTTGCTCCACACCATAGCCAATCAACCAATCCATAAACTGGGCCGCTGGGGCAGAACCAACAGGCGCTTGAGCCAGACAAATCTTCTCACCCTTGTAGTTGAGGACGTAGACTGGATAAGTCTTGGTGGCCGAAACGAACTCACCAACACAATCCGCCCCTACTTCCTGGGCATATCGGTCAATCTCCTCCTCCAAAAACGCATAGATACACTTCTTTGGCAACTTTAAGTTCAATCCCTCATGTGTTGGCATAAGGACCGCCTGGGGATTGTCATCAAACTCTAAAATGGGAATCGCATGCTTCTGAATCATAGCCCACCTCCTCTAATTTTGTACTATTGTATCAAAAGCTGACGGAGTGTCAAGGAGGAGACTTTAGCAAGCCAGAAATCTCCTCTTCCATACACTTAAGAAATCGTTGCACCGCTGGAGAGGTTGGTTTCTGTTTTGGCAAAATGATTGAGGACTTATAAACACATATCAAATGCAATAACAAAAAGACATGAATCTGAAATAAGCAGAACATGTCTTTTTTAGCTTGTTTGAAAGTCAAGTAAATAAACCTTAGTTCTTCTAGAACTCCCTTATTTCCACAAACCACCTAAAATCTGTTTTTCTAATAAGTCCAAGTCTTCCTCTTTTATTTCTCCATTATCGCTAACGATATAAAGCTGAGCGAAGTAAGCCAACAATGGACCAACACAAATACGAACCATTTGAGGAATCGTTAACTCTGGATTTACACGTGGATCTGCTAGCAATTCCTTATGAAGCACTCGAAGTTTATCTTGAATAGCATTCCAGATAAAAATCTGTTCATTTTTTAGTTTTTTATTTGAAAAACTCTCCTGCAGAATGATTTTCATCAAAGCACGATTTTTTTTGAGATAGCTCATACGATCATGGACGAGATAACGAACCCTCTCTTCTGTCGTTTCAAAAGCTAAGAGTTCCTCAAAAAAACTACCGAAAATGCCTGGGACTACAGGATGTAAAATAGCCGTCAGTAAATCATCCTTCGTCTTAAAATACTTAAACAAAGTTGCCTGGCTTAGTCCAGCACGCTCAGCTATGTGAAGAGTTGAGGTCCCATGGTAACTCCTGGTTGATATGAGATCCACTGCTGCCTGCATGATTTTTTTCTTTCCTTGAGGGTAATTCGCTTCTTCTAAGTAATCTTCAAACGATTCAAAAACAGTCTTATCCATCTAATCTTCACACCTTTTTAGCATTATTTATGTTGATTTCTAAACTTTACGATAACGACGCAATCCAACAATATTAAGAATTGTTAAAATGATCAAGAAAATCATTAAAACACCAAGATTTGACAAAATATCACCAAGATTGTGCCCGTAAAGAATAATCTGACTTATTGCATCACCAGAATAGGTTAATGGCAAAAATTTCCCCACAGTTAGAGCCCATTCTCCCATGGATGACAATGGAATAATTCCTGAGAAAAAAAGTTGGGGCATAATCACGAGAGGAATAAATTGCATCATTTGGAATTCTGATTTTGCTAGAGTAGACAAGAGAATTCCAAAAGCTAGTGCTACAAGAGCCAGTACCACATTAACTATTATAACATTTAAAATACTTCCTACAACTTCTACATCTAGTAGCCAAATTGCTGCTAAAACGACAACTGCCGTTTGAAAAATCGCAATAATACCGTAAGACAACATATAGCCATAGACGATTTCAGATCGTTTCACTGGTGTTGCTAACAAACGTTCTAGTGTTCCACTGGTGCGTTCTTTCAAAAGCGCCATACCTGAAATCAAAAAGACAAAGAAGAAAACTACAAAACCTATCAAAACCGGAATCATATTGGTAAAGAAGCTTGTATTTTCATCTCCATACTGGTAAGACTCCTTGATTTCTGGTGTTTTTGCGTCCGAGTCCAATTGTGGAAGAGCTTTTTTAACACGAGATAGTAACTGATCGGTGCCTTCACTGGCGATACTTGTCCGTAACACTTGTCGTATCATAGAGGTCTTGGAGGCATCTGTGTTTGCGTAGTCGACCTGGTACTCACCGTCTTTATAAGAAATCACAGCATCGACTTTTTCATTTGCTAGCGCTTCTTTGGCTTGATCTAAGTCTTGATAAGTCTTGACATCCACATGATCGAGCTCATCCATTTTCGTTACCAAACCAGTTGGTAGATCCTGTGTTGCTAACTTGACATTCACGGTTGTACTAGCTGAAAACATGAGGTTCATCAACCACATGATAAAAACAGGTGCTATAAACATCAGGGCTAGAGTTCGTTTGTCACGAAGTAATTCTTTGATGACCTTTTTTGCAATCGCTATTGTTCTCATTTTACTCACCTTCTGCTTTTAAAAATACTTCTTCAATACTTGAAACTTGATAACTTTCTTTTAAGTGTTGCGGTGTATCAAAAGCAATGATTTTTCCGCCTAATAATAAGCCGACCTTATCCGTCAACTCTGCTTCATCCATAAC
The DNA here is from genome assembly GCF_901543815.1 of Streptococcus oralis. Lineage (GTDB taxonomy): Bacteria > Bacillota > Bacilli > Lactobacillales > Streptococcaceae > Streptococcus > Streptococcus oralis_CM. The sequence goes on along the minus strand of NZ_CABEIU010000002.1, from coordinate 83,256 downwards.
ATGGGTAGTAACTAATATCCCAACCCCATTGTCTCTAAGCGCGAATAATTCTTTCCAGATTTTCTTTCGAAGAGAAGGGTCGATTCCAACTGTCGGTTCGTCCAAAATCAAGAGTTGAGGATTTCCTAAAAGCGCGATAGCCAGTGACAAACGCCGTTTCATTCCTCCAGAATAACCAGATACCGCCTTGTTTAAGTAGTCCGTCAGATCTACTACTTGAGCTATATAAGCAATTTCCGCCTTCAGGTCTTTTTTAGAAAGCCCCTTTAGCTGACCAAAAAATTCCAGATTTTCTTGGCCTGACAAGGTCTCGTATAAAGCATCTGATTGGGCCATATAGCCAATATCTCCTAAAATATAGCGATTGGGCATAGTGTGATTTAACACTAAAGCTACGCCTCCATCAGCCTTTTCCATTCCTAACGTAGTCTTAATCATAGTTGATTTACCAGCACCAGACGGACCAATTAAGCCTATAATTTCTCCTGGCTGCAATTCAAAGCTGACATGATTCAGAACTATTTGATGGTCAAAAGATTTTACTAAATCTTGTAAATGTAGTAATGTTTTCATTTACTTCCTCCTTGGTGAGTTAATACTCACTTTTTAAATCACCGAAGCTATTATAGTGAGTAATCACTCACTTGTCAAGAGAAAGGGTTAAATTCTTTAAAAAAATAAAACACCAGATTCGTATCTGATTTTTATAATGCACATGTCTTATTTCTAAAAATGTTTTTGAACTTCCTCTCTATACTCCGAAATGGTCTTTCCTGTCCACTTTTTAAAGGCCTATTCTTCCTCTACTTTTCTCAGCCAATCCTACCATCGTCATTGCTATCGCAACTCTAATGACCTTGGCGATGGAAATTCATTTTACTCATTTTTATATGAAACAGACTAAGAAATTTTCAAGACCTAATTGGGAGTTGTTTTAGCTACAATCCATCTCTCAAACACAAAAAGTCTCCCTTCTCTTTCGAGAAAGGAGAGTTTTTGTTTATCCTTGTCCGCCAGGGGCTGGACCGCCGCCTTGAGGGCCTCCATTTGGTCCACCGCCTCCAGGCATAGAGTTGACAATTTCCGTTTGTTTTTCACCGTTGAGATAGATATCTCCACCTGTGTAGGTCGCAGTTCCATCAAAGTCAAAACCTGTTTGACCAGTCATTTTAATGGTTCCGCCTGTGACTGTGATATTGCCGTTTGATTCGATTGGATCTGTGTCTCCTTGACCGACTTCTACTGTCAGGTTCCCACCGTTCATGGTGAAGAAGATTTCACTCTGTTGGGCGTTTTTATTAGCTGCGTTGACTCCATCATCTGTCGAATAGATGCTAATGTCCCCACCGTTGATAGTGATGGATTTACCTTCAAGTCCTTCTGTCGAATTCTTGACGGTGTAGGTACCACTATCGATAACCAAATCACCTGATGCGTGGATGCCATCATCTCCTGCTGTGACGGTGATGTTGTTGTTGGATAGGTACATGATTCCGACTGAAGTATCCTCGTCATTGTCCACCTTTACGCCATCTTCTTTGGCATCGATGATCATAGTCGTACCAGTGATGTTGAGTTCATCATTAACATTAAAGGCATCGCCAACTGCTGTGATGTTATAGGTTCCACCCATGATATGGAGGGTGTCGTTGGCCTTGATACCATTGTTCTTCTTGCCATCTACATTGAGAGTTCCTTTCCCGTTTATGGTCAAATCTACCTTAGAAAAGAGAGCTGCATCTGCTTTTTCGTCGCTGTTAGAGCTTGAGTCAGAGAGACTGTTGGTGGTTCCCTCTGCTAGAGTCAAGTAGACATGGCCGGCTGATGTCGCAGATATCGCTACATTGGTGTTGGTCATGGTCGCGCCTTTTAGGACTAGATGAACATCTGCAGACTTATCTGCCTCGATCTTGATCTGCACTCCGTCAGACTGACCTGAAATCACATAGGTTCCAGATTTTGTGATGGTCACTGTTGATTCAGAGACTGTCACCCCATCCCCAGAAACATTTGCAGATGAGCCAGATAGCTCAATTTTAGAAGCTGTGCTTTCGTCATAAGAGGTATCATTGTCCTTATCTGTAAAATAGGATGATTGGTTTGTCTTTGTTGCAGTTGTTGTTGCATTATTTGTAGTTGCATTGGTATTGGATGTAGTTGTTGACTGGGCACATGCTGCCAGCAGCACCATTGCCGTTAAACTCGTTACGAGTAGGGTCCATTTTTTTGATTTCATACCTTTTTCCTCTCCTTCGTATGATATAGCTAGACAGTCTACAGAAGATTCCTGAAACAAAACTAAAACTTTTCTGAAAGTTTCCTTAAATTCAGTTTGGATTAGATTTCGCCTAGTAATTTTTTAGAGAGGACTGCTAAAAACAATTTTTGAACGCTAGGCTACCTTTAATAGGGTTTTTAAACCAAGATTCCCCAGTACGATGTCTCCTTGACCAAGAAAGCCAAAAAGAAGAAAAATTTATAAGACTAAAGCTCATAAAAAGAACAGCCCAGGCTGTTCCTTTTCACTTCTATTTCACAGGTATTTCCTTAATCACACGCGCAGGATTGCCACCTAGGACGACATTGTCTCCAAAGGACTTGGTGATTACAGCCCCTGCTCCAGCAACGACATTATTTCCCAGTGTCACTCCAGGAAGAACTGTGACGCCACCACCAGCCCAGAAATTGTCTCCGATGGTGATGGGCTTGCCATATTCGACCCCTGAATTGCGTTCATTCGGATCCAGTGGATGGAGTGGGGTTAAAAACTGACAATTGGGACCAAGCATGGCGTTGTTCCCGATGCGAATCGGACAAACATCCAGCATGGTCAAGTTCCAATTAGAATAAAAATTTTCCCCTAGATGGATATTGACCCCATAATCGACCACCAGACGTGGATTGACATAGAGATTTTGCCCAGTTGAGCCAAACCAAGTCTTGATGATTTCGGCTCCCTTCAAGGGATCTTCTTCTCGGTTAAAGACAGCCTGTTTTTGGCGAGAAGCCTGCGCCAAGGTCCGTAACTCTGGGTCCGACGGACGGTAAGGCTCCCCTGATATCATTTTCTGGTATTCGCTAGTCATCTTATCACCTCATACTTAGTTTGGCCCCATCATATCAAAAAGCCTTTGAAAGGTCAAGAATGGCCTGCTTTCTAGACTCTCGAAATCAATCCCCTCCCAAGTCAAAACAACTTGCTTGACAAAAGATTGACTTCATGGTTTAATATACCCCATAAGGGTATATTTGGAGGTGCCTATGTTTCACTTATTATTTACAAAAATTGACAGTATTTCTACCAGCGAGTTAGAAGCTAAACTTAAGGAACCGATTCAGCTACTAGATGTTCGGACGCCTATGGAATTCCGTAGAGGTCATATCAAAAATGCCAAAAATGTTCCTTTAACGGAAATCGGTTCTTACACACCAGCGACAAAAGAAACACTTTATGTCATTTGTCATTCTGGTGTGCGAAGCAAACTAGCCGCTAAGAAACTAAAGAAAAAAGGCTACGATGTCATCAATGTTCGAGGCGGTATGAGCGCTTGGACAGGTAAAGTCATCTAGAAGCATAAAGGAGAAAGTCAATGAAAATTATCATTGTCGGGGGAGTTGCAGGCGGTATGTCAGCAGCAACCCGTCTCAGACGTCTCATGGAAGACGCTGAGATCACTATTTTTGAGAAAGGTCCCTTTGTTTCCTTTGCAAATTGCGGACTTCCTTACTATGTTTCAGGAGAAATTGCAAACCGTGATAGTTTATTGATCCAAACTCCTGAAAGTCTCAGGGCACGTTTTAATCTCGATGTGCGACCATTTCACGAGGTCGTCCAGATTTCGCCAGAAGAACACACTGTGACAGTGCGACACGATGGACAGGAATTCACAAAAAGCTATGACAAGCTGATTCTCTCTCCGGGAGCTAAACCATTTGTCCCTACCATTGAAGGCTTGGCAGAAGCGAAGAATGCCTACACGCTTCGCAATGTTCCTGATCTCGATGAAATTATGGCAGCCTTGGACAATCATCCAAAAGAAGCTGTCGTCATCGGTGCAGGCTTTATCGGGCTTGAAATGGCTGAAAATCTGGCAAAACGTGGATTACAAGTCACTATCGTGGAGAAAGCACCCCATGTCTTGCCACCATTAGATCAGGAAATGGCGGCCTTTGTCCAAGCAGAATTGCTAGCAAACGGCGTCCGTGTTATCACTTCTCAGTCTGCGACTCGATTTGAAGACCAAGGAAAAGTCATCCTTCTCGAAAACGGTCAAAAGATTGCTTCTGACCTCACCATCCTTTCTGTAGGTGTTGAACCTGAAAATGGACTGGCTCAGGCAGCGAGGATTGAACTGGGACTACGTGGCGGTATCTTGGTCGACGAACACTACGAAACCAGTCAAAAAGATATTTTTGCAGTTGGAGATGCCATCGTCGTCAAGCAAGAGATTACTGGCCAAGATGCCCTCATCTCTCTAGCTTCTCCTGCCAATCGTCAAGGACGCCAAGTGGCGGACGTCATCGCAGGACTCGGTCGTACAAACAAGGGCAGCATCGGCACTGCTATCGTTCGTGCCTTTGATATGACAGCTGCTTCGACTGGTCTCAGCGAACGTAGTCTTGGTATGAATCAACTTCCTTACAAGGCTCTTCATGTCAGTGGGAAAGACCACGCTGGTTATTATCCAGACGCTACTGATATGACCTTGAAGCTCCTCTTTGACCCAACCAACGGCAAAATCTACGGTGCCCAAGGAGTTGGGAAGAAAGGCGTTGACAAGAGAATCGATATCCTAGCAACTGCTATCAAGGGAAATCTCACCGTCTTTGACTTACCAGAGTTAGAGTTTACCTATGCGCCACCATTTGGCTCTGCCAAGGATCCCGTCAATATGCTGGGTTACGCAGCCTTGAACCTTATCGAAGGTCTCAGCGACAACGTTCAATGGTACCAGCTCGAAGACGAACTAGCTAAAGGAAAGAAATTCCTAGACGTGCGGACGAGTGGCGAATTTCAGAGTGGTAGACTCAAAGTCGACACCATCCACATTCCCCTAAACGAACTTCGTGAACGCTTGGATGAACTGGACAAGAACCAAGCCTACATCGTTAGCTGCCACAGTGGTTTGCGCAGCTATATCGCAGAGCGTATCCTCAAACAAGCAGGATTTACCGTCCAAAACCTTGACGGCGCTTATTCACTATACAAAATGGCTAACCCAGAAGGAGTAGAATATGGTAACTAGTATCAGCATGGCTGACTTTTATGAAAAATATCAAAATGAAAAACTAGATCTTATCGATGTACGTGAAGTACATGAATTTCAAGCAGGACATGCACCAGGTGCCAAAAATCTTCCGTTAAGCACCTTGGAGCAAGGCTACAAAGAACTCAAACCTGACCATGCATACCATGTTATCTGTCAAGGTGGAGTACGTTCTGCATCTGCCTGTCAATTTCTCAGCGCCCAAGGCCTCACCGTTATCAACGTAGAAGGTGGTATGAACCACTGGCCAGGTGAGGTAGAATAATCAAAAAAACCGATTAAGATGAACTTAGTCGGTTTCTTTAATCTTTATAACTCGATGATATGAGCCTCATAGCCAATGGCTTCTAGGAATTTGAGTATATCTTTCGTATCCAAAAAGAGGGTTTTCTCGTTGGTATTGGGGTGAAAACTCATCCGTTTTTCAGACATGATTTCTTTGTCGAAATAAACCTGAATGTCCTTGTCAGTATTGTTCAGCAAGCCAAATGGAGAGACAACGCCTGCGGGCAAGCTCATTTTTTCAAACAAGCTCTCAGAGGAAGCCATACGGATTCTATTGGCTCCTACCAAGTCTTTCAAGAGGTCCATATCCAAACGTTTCTTATCATCCATAATCACGAGATAATAGGCTGTTTTCTTTTTGTTGGTGAGAAACATGGTTTTTGTACGGACACCTTCGATCCCTTCGATAAAGCTATCGGCTGGCTCTGTTGTCAAGGCTGGCTCGTGCTCCACGATTTCAAAAGAAATATCTAGCTCATTTAGCATCCCTACTACTTTTTCGTATGCTCCCATTTGCTGGCCTCCTTTAACTTGTCTTACTACCTTTAATTATACCAAAAAATGGGTTTTCTTCCAATTTATATCCAAGTATCTCTAGGTTTCTTTCATTTTCATACAAGTTATCTTAGACGGAGCCCCAACTGTTAGGATGGGCATGATTTCCAGCCAGCAAGCCCATCTTTTCTTTCCACCGCATAGCCACAAGCCATTACATATTTTTTGCATGGCCGAAACGCTGATTGATTGTGTGACTCAAGGTGACTAATTTTTCCAGAATATCCCTCTTGCAGATAAATAGCACATAACTATCACTATTAATATCCATACAAGCAAGACAGAAATCGTGTCCAGCCCATCTTTCGTCCAAAATTTTACACCAAGTAGGGATGTCATCACCCTCGTCGAACCAATTCTCCTCCAAATCAAGAGTTTGTTTAGCTGCCAGAGGCGTTAATTGGTACAGAAATTCATCCTTATCTGTCTTCCAGTCTAACTCAATGACTGCATCCACAGCGAGCAGTTCATCAGCAATAGCAAGCCATTTTATCATAGCTTCATCTACTTCTTCGCCTATGCCCCGCTCGTCGTATCTATCTGCATACTGCTTGAAATAGGCTTTCGGTGATTCAAAACAGGAGGTCAAACGAGATCGTACCTCACTATCATCTGTTAGCAATTGGGTTATTTCCTGATAGATTGCGATATTTTTCTGCTCATCTGTCCGCATATCTAGTACAATTTCCCAGTCTTCTAGCTCTGGTGTGACTCTGTTCTCCAAATATGCCCGAAGCATGTCTTGAGTTTCTTTCTCGCTCAGACCATTTTTTTCGTAGATTACATTCTCGTTGATTCGTTCGGCGTCGGCAACACTGATCTCAAAACGAAAAGCGTCCGAATCTTCATCCTGACAAACCTGTACAAAATCCGATACAAGCTGACTCCCCTTTAGTTTAACTGGCTGCTGAGGTATTAAAGTGAGAAAATCCCTATCACCATCCTGTACAGCTGCTAGTTGCTGCCATACTTCCTCAAGTTCAAAGCCATTTTGTTTCTTCTCACCATCATCTAGCACCCAATCCGCAAAGATTCTTCCGGAAATACTCGCAAAATCTGATCCCTCATCTCCATCTAGATAAGGCTGATCACTTGTAACAGGGGCCATCTCTTTGACTACCTTTTCAGCCTCTTTTCGAATCCAATTTTGTCTAAAAAAATGGGCAACAACACTAGGAAAGATCAAGACAGGCAGACAAATAAGAGTCCCTGCAAGTGCGAGACCCTTATATCGATTTTTTGTGGGGCTCCCTTCTGATAGCTGATTTAGAAAGTCCGCTACTTGATTAAAAAGTTCGCCCCCAGTGACCCACAATAGGAACAAACATTCCACACCAAGTAGGCCAAGCCAGATAAACGCCATTCGCTTCGCTGCCTGACTACAGATCTCCATTTTAGTTTGTATAGGAATAGCTTCTGCCTCAGGAACACTCTGAAACCATTTTTCTGCTCGTTCTTCTTTTGTCATCTTTACCCTCCTGTGACTTACTTTCTTATCTTGTTCTATCACATAGAGAACTACTATTTTCGTTTGATTAGGTACTGAACAGCCTTTTCTAAGCGCTCTTTTTGAGCCTCAGGGTCGTCTAGGGGTTGGTTGATGCAGGCTGTGAGATTCTCGGTAATGATCATCTCAATCACACGCTCTACACTCGAACGAACCGCTGTCAACTGGGTAATGATATCTGCACAATCACGCTCTTCATCGATCATCTTTTGAATCCCACGCAACTGGCCTTCTGAGCGTTTAAGCCGTGTTATATACTTTGAGTTTGTCATCTTCTTATCCTTGGTCGATTTTTCTTCATTATATCTCTAATGGACTCCTTTGTCAAAATTCTCGTTCCCTCTTTATCAATAGAATCTCACCCTGCTATCGCTTTCATGATATAATAGAATGACAAATACTATTAGAATCTATGCTTGTAGCAATACGAGTCATTCTTAGAATGGACCAGCCTATGAACTCTATCTATGGCCCTTGCGAAGTCTACTTACCCACTATCTTGCAGACCTTTATTCAAGATATGGAAAAAGCCGCAGCTAATTACAAAAAAGAAACCTCCCTCAAACTATATGAGCATTTGCATGCACGCATCAAAACAGAAAAAAGTATGCGTGAAAAATGCCAACGCAAAGGCCTTCCTCAGACGAGTCAATCCGCTCTCAAAGAAATCCGAGATGCTATCGGCGTTCGTATCATCACAGGCTTTACAGATGATATCTACCGCATCGTAGAGTATATTCGTCAGATACCCACCATCCAGATTTTTAAGGAGAAGGACTATATTCGTCAGGTCAAGCCCAATGGCTACCGCTCCTATCATCTGATCCTCGAAGTGACCACTCCCTATCCAGATTGCCTGGGAAATGCCCAAGGTACCTACTTTATCGAGATCCAGCTACGCACTATTGCCATGGATTCCTGGGCCAGCCTTGAGCACCAGATGAAGTACAAGAAAAACATCCAAAACCCTGAACGAATCACGCGCGAGCTCAAACGTTGTGCCGATGAGCTTGCTTCATGCGACTTGACCATGCAGACCATCCGTGATTTGATTCAGCGATCTGACCAAGACTAAGGAGAACCTATGAAAATCCTACTTGCCGAAGATGAAGCTCAACTAAATCGCGTCATCACTGTTGCTTTAGAACGCGAGGGCTATAGCGTTGATTCTGTTTTTAATGGACAAGATGCTGTCGAAAAAGCTACAACTAACCACTATCACCTCATGATTTTTGACATCATGATGCCGATCAAGACAGGAATCGAAGCCCTCAAAGAAATCCGCCAGTTGGGCAATACGACCCACGTCATCATGCTGACAGCCATGGCTGAAGTAGATGATCGTGTAACCGGACTCGATGCAGGTGCCGACGACTACTTGACCAAGCCCTTCTCACTCAAGGAACTATTGGCTAGGCTCCGTTCTACTGCCCGCCGTCTGGAGGACTATACCCCAGATACGGTCCAATTAGGAAATACTCGCTTGGATATTGACGAACAAGAATTAGCTGCTACAAACAGCATTCGTTTAGGGAAAAAGGAGACTCAACTCTTGACCCTCCTCATTCAGCATGCTAACCAGACCCTCAGTTGTCAACAACTACTAGATCAAGTCTGGCCAGATGAGCTGGAAGAAAGTGATTACGAGCTCGTTTTTCTCTATATTTCCTATCTCCGCCAAAAGCTTCAAAGCGTTCAGTCCAACTTGCAAATCTTAGGATCTGCAAAAGGGCCTTTCCAACTGATAGGAGGAGACTAGATGTTTCGAAAACTACGCATCAAGTTTATTGTCACAGCCACTGCTGCTATTGCTCTGATTCTTGCTTTCTTTCTGGTCTTGATGAATAGCATCGTCTATACTCAGACAGAGGATAATATCCAAACCGTCCTCTCCATCTTGTCTAAAAATGAAGGCGAACTCCCAATTACAGATGAAATCAAGGAAAGTTTCACCAAAAAGAACATCCAGGAAGGGATTATCTACAATTTTCAGTATTTCTCTGTCAGAGAAAAGGGAAATGACTACACTATTTCTCTAGGGAATGTCCAATCACTGACCGAAGCAGACGTCAGAGGTTTTCTCCAGAAAATTCTTAAAAAACCGGAAACCTATGGCACGATTACTCGCAACGGGCGCTACTTCACCTACCAGATTAGTCAGACAGCTTCGGGCAAGCTCCTAGTCTTCTTTGAAGCTACCAACTACATTCGCGAACGAGACACCCTCTTTCAAGTCTCTATTTGGTTATCACTGGCTAGCCTATTTCTCCTTGCTCTGCTCTTTACCTTGATTTCTGGGATTGTTATCCGTCCCTTCGTCAAAAACTATGAAAAACAACGGATGTTTATCACTAATGCAGGTCATGAACTCAAAACACCGCTGGCTATCATTTCGGCCAATACCGAGCTTCAAGAACTCATGGAAGGAGAGACTGAGTGGAGTATCAGCACCAAGGAACAGACCGAGCGTCTCAACCACTTGATTGGAAGACTGATCCGACTTGCTCGGCTCGAGGAGCAAGAGGATATCAAACTAGCTCCTCAAAACATCTCCGTCATCGCTGAAAAGGTCGCCTCAGACTTTGCTCCTCTCTTTACCAAAGAGGATAAAAAATTTGAAAGCCTGATTGAAGCAGACCTTGTAGAAAAAGTAGCCCAAGAGGAATTTTATGAGCTTCTTAGCATTCTTCTTGACAATGCCCGCAAATACTGTGATCCAGCAGGCACCATCCGTCTAACTCTCAAACGCAAAGCCTATCTCCTACGCAAGCGCACCTGTATCACTGTGTCTAACGACTACAAGGATGGGCAGCCTGCCAATATTAAACGCTTCTTTGACCGCTTTTATCGCGCCGAAACATCACACAATAACCAAACCACATCTGGTCATGGTATTGGCCTCTCTATGGCTCAACACCTTGTCAGCCTGTTTAGAGGGAAAATCTTTGTCACCTACAAAAAGCAGGTGATTACCTTTACCATCTGGTTGTAAACGTGGAGAGTCTGGTCGGAGTTCATCTAATTACAACATAAGGAGAAGCCAATGGAATTTTTAGTAGCCGAAGAGGGTACTCCTCAAAGCATCGGTTTTGAGGGAGCGGTGATTGCATATTATGGGAGTGAGATAGAATTTCATTATGAAACTGTGCCACCGCATGGAGATGATATTTTTTCTGCAAAATTGCCTTTATTAGATATTCAACTTCCATTTTGGATGTATGGAAGAAATCTCATATTTTTAGATGCCTATTATTTGCTTGCAGAAACAGTAAAGAAAGGGACTTGGAATCCTATAACAAGTATGCTTATCAATATCCATACAGGAAAATATGCCAGCTTAGATCACTGGTACAACAACATTTCGGTCAAGGAAAAAGAAATCGAGTTAAAAAATGACTACGATGGAAGATCTATGATTTTAAAAGATGTTAATGGGCTTAAGTGGGTTTAGAAATGTAAAATGCAAATGTTGGTTTTATATTAAAGGAGAAGAACAATGGCCAAAAAAAGAGTGACCTTACCTAAAAATTTTGATGAACTGATTACAGCAAGAGATATTGAAGCTCTTAAAGCAGTATATGATAAATGTGAGCTTACTGCTCATGACGGCAGATACAGCTTAAATACGGCACTTCATTTTGGAGGTGTTCCTGATGAGCTTGTTATCTGGCTGGTGGAACAGGGTTTAGATGTAAATACTCCTGATTATTATGGGCGGACGCCATTATATAAGCATGCTACGCTGGGTAGGGATACTGTGAAACTACTTTTTGAATTAGGCGGAGATATACAAAAGCCTGATACATACGGGAGTACACCTCTGCATACGGCAGCAGGGTTTTTCCGACCTAAGATAGTAAGTTTTTTGATTGAAAAAGGTGCAGATGTTAATCCCAAAACTGATATGGGACGAACTCCTTTAGCTGAAGCCCTTGCTACTTGTAGGCAGATTAATATTGCACAGGTAGCAGAAATTGCAGAAATGCTCATAAAGGCGGGCGCTGAGGTAACTCCTGATATGGCAGAAAGAGTCGAACTAATCGGAAAGGATTTTGAATTTCACAGAGAAAACTTTAATAAAGATTACTTGACTGAAACAGAAGCAGGGCTTGAGAGACTCTATGCACTGTTTGATGTAAAGCCTGCTCCGAAACGCAAGATACATGACGGAGTTTCTCCTATTATTGTAAAAAAAAGTTCTTGGAAGGAGCAGTATAACGAGCTTTGGGATTTACTCATTCCTTCAAGCGGGCCAGCGAAAACTGTACAAGGCGAAGTGATCCGTATAACAGGGCGCGTACAGGATGAGCTCTATAGAAATGGCGGTGTCAACTGGGATAAACACTACCGGAACATGCTTAAAGCCCTGCCAAATCATTTCGCTTCAGGTACACCGCTTTCCGAAGAAGAACTGGAAGAAACTAAGGAACTGATTTCCAGCATCCGTGCAAAAGGCAGTGATGAAGATACTATAACTGAACGTTTGTGTGAACTTTCGGTTCTCTGGGTAAGCTTAAATCCTGATCCGCTTCCTTTAGGGGAAATAAATTATAACAGATGAGTACATAATCTGTAGGAGACTTAAAATGGTCAAATTAAAAGATATAGGAAATTTTAAATCTGTTCCACAAATTGTAGGTGATATTATAAAGGGAAATATACCCGCACTAGATGAGTATTTTTCAAAGGGATGGGATATTGAAAAGGGTATAAAAATAGGTAAGTATACCACTTTGTCACCTTTAGACATCGCCTTGATTATGGAAAGTTTTAACTCTGTAAAATGGCTTGTGGAAAAGGGCGTCAATCTGAATGTAAAAGGAAATCCGGCATTTTTGCTTGCTGTAAGGTATTGTGATGAAGCTATTATCAGGTATCTGGTAGAACATGGCGCAAAGGTGAACTGTGTAAATGAGATAAAGGCAGAGGCCTTTGAACAGGCTTTATATGGGAAAAAATATGAGAACCTGCCTCTTATCCACGAATTAGGGCATAGGGTAGAAAAATACGGTGGACAGGCATTTCGCAGTGCAGTTTCAGAGAGAAATTATGAAGTACTTGATTTCTTTATAAAGAACGGAGTTAATATTAACTACAATGCCCCTGATACGGTCTATCCTTTTAAACCAACTCCGCTATGTGTAGCCGCTAGGTATGTTGATTTGAAAATGTGTCAATATCTTGTAGAAAATGGGGCGGATGTAACCATAACAGAAAAAGGCGGTATGCGTCCATACAGCATCGCACTTGAAAATGGCGATGAAGAGATGGCTGACTATTTTAAGCAGTTAGAGCCTGAAGAATACCACAGTTTACAAAATAAACTGGATGAACTGAAGCCATTTAAACTGCCTAAGGTGGTCATTGATTTTCTTCAAAGCGAGGAATTACATTTTGAACTTAATGACTGTGATTTTAAATGGATAGAGTTTTTCTCTTTAGTCAATACTGTTCCGATTAAAAAAGGTAGACAGAAACTTCTGCGTATATCTAAGCTGACAGGAGATTATGACCATATCTATATTGTATGGGATCCTAAAACAAAGAAAGTGGCTTCCTATGATATAGAGCATGAAGAGTTGAAAGATATGTGCAGTTTTGCGAAATTTGTAAATGATATGCCAGCATATATGCAACAAATAATCGAAGGAGATCTGTAACTAAGCAAATAAAGGGTGGATGGTATGCAGATAAGTGATGAGATAAAAAAGATAGAAGAGTACATCTGTGAAAATTTTGAGGAATGGGATTTGGATGACCCTGTAGAGGAAGAATATCTGGACGATTATCAGGAAATCCCTGGAGCTTCTGAGGAAGAACTGGTAGCATTTGAGGAGAAATTTGGGATAACGTTGCCTGATGAGGTAAAAGAGCTCTACAGGTATAAAAACGGGAGTAACTATCTCAGTATTCTGCCTTGCCTTGTAGATGAAAGAGACATAGCCTTTTGCTTGATGAGCCTGCAGGCTATCGAAAACACTAAACACTATTTTCAAAACAGAGACGCCCTCTTAACTGAATTTCCTGAGCATTTTACAAGCCAAGACATTGAAAAAATGCGGGACGAGAGGATAAAACCCTATCTTTTTAATAAAAAATGGATTCCTTTTGCCGAATATTGTGACAGCTGTTTCCTGATGCTGGATTTTGATCCTGACAAAGAAGGAAAAGAAGGTCAGATTCTTTGCTATATCCATGACCCTGATGAAGTTGTGTATGTCGCAGAAAGTCTTAAAGACCTAATCTTTTCGATCATTAGGGAAATAAAAGCATAAGATAGAAGATTTAGAAAGGAACCGTTTATGGGAAAAACACAAGTTTCAAAAGAATGGTTGCAAAAGTACCAAGAAATAAAACATCTACTCACTTCGTCTGTCAATTATGCAGAGTGTTTTGAGAGGAAAGAAATACAGGGTGCAGAAATTTTTGTTTTGGATATGGGGGAAGTGACTTTCCCTAGCGGAGAAATTCTGGTTCGAGATCCTTTGGTCTGGCTCCGTAGAGAGGAAAAACCCTACTTACAGTCTGTTCCCAAAGGAACATATAGAATAAAAACCTTAGTAGCCAAGTTAGAAGAAGATCACTACAGGTATGTAGCAACTAGAGTTCAATTTACAGATCAAGTGCCAGTCATCTACTATGAAGCACTGACTGGTGATGAAGATATAGACGCTGTTGAAAAAGACTCTTATTTTGGATTTGCAGTTGATGCAGGTCTGGCAACGATAGTAGATGTTGAAACCAAGAATGCCTACTGCGATTTTGAAGATAATTGGTATAAAGAAAATCCTGACAAAAATATCTACGATGATTTCTTTGCAGCAGTTTTTGCTCAACATGCCATAGACAATCCCCTTTATCAACGTGAGGGTGGGGATTGGATTAATTTTAAAATCCCCAACACTGACCTAAGCATTCCGATGATCCAATCAGGTTTTGGAGACGGAGTCTATCCCGTCTACTTTGGCTATGATAAGGATAATCAGCTTTGTGATTTAGTTGTCGAATATATTTACCTAGAATAGAGAGGAATAGCAATGTCACTAGAAAAAATCTATGATTATTTTCATCATTATGATTCTAAAACCTACCAAGTTGTAGCCTGCATGGGAAACGAACCCTCCGAAGAGGAGATACAAGATTTTGAAAAACTGTATCAAATCAGTCTTCCAGAAGACTTTAGAGAGTTTACCATGTCACCCCTAGGCGGACTATATATGGAAGTCAGGGAGGAACTGTGGCCTAGAGCTAAAGCATTTGATGTGGCACCATTTTGGACATTTTGCCGTGGTATTAAGGTTTACGGCATTGCAAATGAGATACCTGATTTTCTAGATATTCGACTGAAGACCAAAGAATTACATGAACTAGGCTTTGTAAATTATATCCCTTTTCTGTCTATCATCGGTGATGGAGATGTGATTTTCTGCTTTGATAAAAATAATCACATTGTCGCCTTAGATTGGTATAGTAGTGGAGAGGCTGAAGAACTCGATAGTGACTTTTCAGATCTTTTGCTCAAGCAAATCCAAGAACTGGAGGAGCGTAAAAACAGAATGTTAGAGAGAATCGAGAAACAGAAAAAAGAAAAATAAGCCATGTACTGACCAAACTGCCTCTAATGTCAATACAACAGCACGAAACTCAAAAGAGCTGGAAACCAGCTCTTCTTTTTATTTTACAACAAGCTCGTAGCGAGTTTTGCTGGTAAAGGTTTGACCTGCTTTGAGAATGACTTGGTCTTTGAAGTCACTGTGAATGGCATCTGGTAAAGCTTGCGCTTCAAGGGCAATCCCATTGTGCTGTACCATTGGCTGACCAGCTATGAGCACACTCTCATCAACAAAGTTTGCTGTGTAGACCACAAAGCAAGGGGCCTCTGTCTTGAAAAGTAGGAAGCGACCTGAGTTTTGGTCATAAAGGAAACCAGCATTGTCATGACCTGTAGGAAGGGCAAATGGGTGATCCAAACCAGATACCAACTGGATTTGCTCATCTTCCTCTGCAAAGATGTCCTTCAACAAAGCACCATTGTAGATATGTTTAACCACATCACGAGTAGCATCTGGAGTCTTAGCTGGAACACCGTCTGGAGCGATTGGGTAAATGCCCTCTGTGTTTAGCTGAAAGACATGACGGTCAATCGTCTGCGTGAAATCACCAGACAAGTTAAAGTAGCTATGATTAGTTGGATTGACAAGCGTATCCTGATCGGTTGTCACCTTGTAGCTGATTTCGTAGGCGCCAGTTTCTTCCAAGTGATAGCTGATCCAGATCTTAAGATTACCAGGGAATCCTCCCGTCCCGTCTGTACGCTCTGTGTAGAGAGTCAAACCATGGTCGCTCACTTCGACCAATTCAAACAAGCTCGCATCCCAACCTGTTGAGCCACTGTGGTTACAGTTACTAACATTATTGACTTCAAGATCATAGGTATGACCATTGAGTTCAAATGTCGCACCTGCGATACGGCCCGCTACAGGACCTACACTTGCTCCATGCTTGGGACTATTGCCGACATAGCTATCAAAATCATCAAAGCCCAAGATCACATTGGCAAAGTTTCCAGCCTTGTCAGGTGTGACATAGCGCAAGATGGTCGCACCATAAGTCATAACTTCAAACTGGTAACCACCATCAGTCTCAAAGCGATAGGCCAAGACATCCTTGCCCTCATGATTTCCAAATACACGCTCTGTGTATGCTTTCATTCTTCTCTCCTTTGATCCATTTCTCTCAAGTAAACAAACCATAGAGAGTGTATGCACCATCTATGGTTGTAGTTTCTATTTTCAGAATCCTTTGTCAGAAAACCTTAAGTATCTTCTTAACAAAAAGGGGGTCTTCTATACTTGTTTTATGCTTCTACACGTTCAGTCCATGAAGTCGCTGTTGTTTGAAGAACTTTGTTGAGTTCATCAATGTTCTCAAATCCAGTTGTACGCAACCATTCGCGAGCTGCTGCTTCACCGTCTTTGATGTAGGCTTCAACTGATCCAGCCCAAGTTGCACGGCCGCAAAGAACACCGTTGAAGTTTGCGCCTGATTCGTGGGCAAAGACAAGTGTTTCTTGGAAAAGTTTGGCTGATACACCTGCACTCAAGTAGATGTATGGAAGATTTGTTGCTTCGTCTTGCGCTTTGAAGAAAGCTGCCGCTTCTTCGCGTGTATGAACGATTTCACCTTCACCAAAGCCTTCAACGTATTTCACATTGACTGGAACTTCTACTTTCAAGACATCGATGTTAAATCGTGGGTCTGAGAAGATCTTCATGGCACCGATAACCTTGTGTGGTTTCACTTTAGCGTATTCTGCAGAACCTGCGTCAGCGATTTTTTCATCGTAAGCCAAGATTTCAAGGAAGAATGGGATGTCTTCCGCCACACACTCTGAACCAATGCGTTCGATGTAGGCTTGTTTTTGTTGGTTGAGTTCGTCAGAGCTATCTACGTCATAGTAAAGCAAGAACTTGACAGCATCTGCACCTTGTTCTTTGATACGTTTTACAGACCAAACATCCAAGCAGTCAGGCAAGCGTTTGGTGCTTGTTGTATCGTAACCAGTTTTTTCATAAGCAAGGAGAAGACCAGCATTGGCATCAAGCGCTTTTGTAGCTGGGAGACCATACTCAGGGTCAAGGAGCATAGAGGATGCGTATTTTGTCAATTCATCTGCTACCAAGACTTTGAGTTCTTCCATTTGAGCCACTGTTGGCTCTTCTGTTTGGTATTGAGCCATGAGGCGTTTCAAAGCGCCACGTTGGTCAAAGGCAAGAGCTGAGATAATGCCGTTCTCGTCAGAGAGTTTTTGCAAGCAAGCTACTTTATTAGGACTTAATTGTAGTTTATTCATAGACACTTCCTTACTTTTGATAGTCATGAATGATAACACCTTGTACCACACGATTTACGGTACCTGTAGGAGACGGTGTATCTGGTTTATTTTCTACCTTGAGTGAAGTCAATAGGGCAAAGAGTTGGGCATATACGATGTAAGGGAAGACACGGTAAATATCGTTCAAGACACCGCCACAACCAAGGGCTACTTCTTTGACATTTTCAAGACCAAAGGCTTGATCACTCAAAAGCACAACACGACGAGCAATACGGTCACCAGCCACTTCACGAACCAAGTCCAAATCGTACTTGCGAGTATAATCTGTCGTTGTACCAAAGACCAAAACAACTGTATTTTCGTTGATAAGAGATTTTGGACCGTGACGGAAGCCGACTGGACTTTCATACATGGTCGCCACTTGGCCAGCTGTTAATTCCAAAATCTTGAGCTGAGCTTCATGAGCAAGGCCAAAGAAAGGACCAGCACCAAGATAGATGACGCGGTTAAAGTCGAGGTCAACCAACTCTTTGACATCTGCTGCATTGTCTAAAACTTTACGAGCAAGGCTAGAGACAACTTCAAAACGTTCAGCTTTTACAGAAAATTCTGTAGGATCAAAGACCAAGAGAGCTGTTAGCATCATAGACGTAAAGCTAGAAGTCATGGCAAATCCAGCGTCATTGGAAGCAGCTGGTTGCAAGAGCAAAAGATTGCGGTCATCGCCATGAGCTTGAAGAGCCAATTTACCTTCTGCAGCACATGTAATGGTCACTTGATAGAGGTCATCCACCAAGGCTTTGGCCAAATCAACCGTCGCCACACTTTCAGGTGAATTCCCACTACGAGCAAAGGAAACAAGGACAGTCGCCACATCTTTTTTCAAATAAGTTTCTGGATTGGCTACAATATCAGTTGTCGCAATAGCATTGAAATTCCATTTGCGTTCATCATAGACTTCCTTAAAGTATGGTACCAAGGTATCTCCCACATAAGCAGAAGTACCAGCACCCGTCAAGATGACCTTGATATAGTCATGCTTATCAGCGATTTCTTGCAGAAAGGCTGCAATTTCTTCACGTTTCGCTTGATAGGCTTCAAAAGCTTCTTTCCATACATCAGGCTGTTGGTAGATTTCACGAGTCGTGATTTCTGCACCCAGTTCAAGTAATTCTTCTTTTGTGTAATTTAGCATAGAGTTCCTCTAATCTATTGTTGTTTCATTCCTATTGAAAATATGGGAATGGGAGTGACTCCCATTCCCATGTATATTCTATACAAGCTGTTCTAACGATTTAGCCGTTGTCACATCGTATACTCAATGAAAATCAAAGAGCAAACTAGGAAGCTAGCCACAGGTTGCTCAAAGCACTGCTTTGAGGTTGTAGATAGAACTGACGAAGTCAGTAACATCTATACGGCAAGGCGACGCTGACGAGGTTTGAATTTGATTTTCGAAGAGTATTATTCGTCTTCGTCATCATCGAAGCCAGCTAACAGGTCGTTGACTTTTACAATGCTTTCTGCAGCACGGCTCTTATAGTCCGCATCTGCACCTGTAAGGCTGGCATTGATAAATTCAATCACCATTGGCAGATTCATTCCCGCGTAGAGTTCAACGTTGCGACCTTCCATGATCAAGCGACTCACCACATTACATGGTGTACCACCTAGAAGATCCGCAAAGACTAGGAAATCATCCAATCCTTCAATAGCAGCTTCAAATTTAGCAGTAAATTCTTCGGGACCATCTTCTGGAAGAAGAGCCACTGCATGAATGTTGTCTTGTGGACCCATAATCATTTCCGTGCTACCTTTAAGTTCTTCACAGAAACGACCATGACTCACCAAAATTAATGATTTACTCATAAATTATGCGCCCATTCCAAGTGCAAATTTACCAAGGGCAGAAAGAGCCAAGGCAAGCACGATAATGATACCGATAGCTTTTGTAGAGTTCATACCTTTCTTACCAAGCAACCAGAAGATAAATGCAGTGAAGATTGCTGGAAGCAAGCGTGGGAAGATTGAGTTCAAGATGTCTTGGAAATCAATCAATTTTTCACCGATTGGCAATTTATAAGAAATGTCAAAGTTGATCATTGTTGCTACAAGAGCACCCATCATGAAGACACCAAGTACAGATGCAGCGTCAATCAAAGCTGTCAATGTACTTTGCATATTGTTGATAAGGTTAACCCCTTCTTTGTAGGCAAACTCCAATTGTTTCCAACGGAAGATGTCATAAGCAACTGCAACTGCGATCCAAAGGAAGATACCCCATGGTTGGCCAGCGATAGCCATAGTTGCTGCGATAGATCCCATGATAGCAGGTACAAGTGAACCAAAGATTGTGTCTCCAAGAGGAGCAAATGGTCCCATCAAACCTGTCTTGATACCGTTAACGGCATCTTTTGAACCTACACCATCTTTTTCTTCCATGGCAAGGTCAAAACCAGCGATAATTGTGTGGAAGAATGGAGAAGTATTGAAGAATTGAGTATGAACTTTCATCATTTCTTTCAATTCAGGAGTTCCATCCCCATACATTTTACGCAATTGAGGCAAGATCATGTAAAGGTAACCAGAAGCTTGCATACGCTCATAGTTCCAACCTAATTGGAAAGTAAACAAGCTACGTTTGTTGATTTGATTAAAATCTTCTTTTGTAAGTTTGTAATTAGAATTCGTCATCTTCGATTTCCCCACTTTCTGATGGTGTAGAAGGTGCTGCTACAGCTACTTTTTGGCTGTTCTTAAAGTGAACAACTGCAAGGAAGATACCTACGATAGAAACACCGATCATAGACAAACCTTTGAAGTTGTTGACAAAAGCAATTTTTTCAGCCACATCTTTAGGTAGAGTTCCTACGATACCCGCAACAGCGCCACCAAGACCTGTTACGTATGAGTAAAGAACAGTCAACATAGCTGTTAAACCGAATCCCATAGCAAGGTAGTGAAGGTTACGTTTAACTGGAAGGTAACGAAGCAAGATTGCAAATCCAAGACCTGGAAGCATACGTCCTGCAAGTGTCAAACCATCTGCAACCCATTGGTATTCTTTAACAAAGTCTACTACTGATTGTACAAAGGCACCACCAAAGGCAAGCGCGAAGAAGACTGGAAGGGCACGAGATAGAGCCCAAGGAATCGCACCAAGTAGGTAGTTGCGTTCAATACCTTTATAGTCAAAGCGTTCGATTGCAGCATCCACACGATGAGCGAAGAAAGTAGTTGTCATACGTCCGAGAACGTCGAAGTATGTCAAAAGTGCTGCTACTGGTACAGCGATTGTTGTAATCGCAAGATCTGTATCAATACCTTGAGAGATAGAGAATGCTGTTGCAAGAACCGCACCAGAAGTTGCGTCGATACGAGAAGCACCACCGAAGGTACCAACCCCGAGAACGAACAACTGCAAGCTACCACCGATAAACAAACCAGTTGTCACATCTCCCATGATCAAACCAGTAATAAAACCAGCGAATACAGGAGAACCTGCAGATGAAACGATTGTCAACTCATCACAGATTTGATAAGCTGAGTACAAAGTGAGAAGTAAAATTTGCCACCATTGTATCATAACAATGACCTCCTAAAAATTTTTTCCTATTTTAATAAGCTCAAAAAGTCTGAAACTGGATCATTTGGAACCATTTGAGCAGTGAGTTTCACACCTTTTTCTGCTAGTTTGTGGAAATCTTCCACATCCTTATCTACCACGTTGATAGAACGTGTGATAGAGCGAGTTTCTGGTGTTTGAGACATATTGCCGACATTGAGTGTTTCAAGCGGAACACCTGCTTCGACCAAACCAAGGAAACGGTCTGGTTTACGTGCAACGATAAAGAGACGTTGGCTATCGTATTTACCAGCAAGGATATTCGCTGCTGCTTTTTCAACCGGCAAGATACTAAGTTTTACACCTGGTGGTGTAGCAAGTTTCAAGCCACTCTTTTCAATATCGTTGTTAACGACTTCATCGTCTACAACCATAATGCGTGAAACATTTAGTTTTCCAGCCCAAAGATTGGCTACTTGACCGTGGATCAAACGTCCATCGATACGGCATCCTACAATTGTCATAAGTTTTCCCCCTTTATGTGTTTTAGTGTAGGTTTACGAGTTAAGTGAATCTCTTCTTTATATTCGCCCTCAGTTTCAAAGATAATGATGCGGTTAGCACCTTCCTTGAGATAACTATGAGGGATATAAAGTGAGAGGGTCGGGCCGACGTTCCAGAAACGCCCTAGGTGACGCCCGTTGACAAAGGCAACTCCCTTACCAAACTCAGACAAGTCTAAGTAGGTATCCTTCGGCTCTTCAACAGTAAAGTCGAAAGCGTAAAAGGCTGGTTGTCCTTCTGTCCATCCTTTTGAAAAATCAATTTTCTCAGGATTATCCAGTGGTAGTGGATATTGTTTCCAATTCAGTAAGAAATGTAGATCTTTGCAGACACCTGTACGAATTCCTTTATGTTGCGTATCTGCTAAGAACTTATGTCCGTAGTTGACACGCCCCATATTTTCAATCAAGATGTCAATCTCTGAAAAGCCTTCTCGGTTGCCCTGACAGTAGATATCTTCACCAATCTCTGTCTGGTATTGAGTAGCAATCCATTGACCATCTACAAAGAGTTGAGCTCGGTCACGTCCATCGATGATACGGAGACGTTCCTCTTCTGCATCCCAACTTGCCTCATTGCGGTAGAGAAGGTAGCCATAACTTTGACCAAGTTCTTCCATCGCTTTTGGATAGAGGCTCTCAGTAGGACTAGAGAGACTATCCAGAGTTTCAAACAAGGACACTTTTTCGACTAGTGGAATGGATTCCATTCCCATGCTTTCCTTGTAAAGTGGTTCCAATTGTGGATACTCTGGGAAGTGGGTTGCCATCATCTTCTTGACTGCTAAGTATTTAGCAGTTGGATTTCCTTCTTCATCGAGAAGGGCATCATAATCATAAGATGTAACTTGAGGCAAATCTAGAGTCCCTCGAGCCGAGCAACCATTCATGAAACCAAAGTTTGTTCCGCCATGGAACATATAAAGGTTAATCGAACCTTGCTCCAAAACCTCTCGAACAGCTTCTGCCAATTCTTTCGGATCACGTGTGATGATGGGTTCTTTCCAACGGTTGAACCAGCCATCCCAGAATTCCATACACATGAGTGGCCATTTCTTGCCATACTCATCAAAGAATTCCTGCATCTGTGAAAAGTTGTACGGAGCTTTAGAACCGAAGTTCCCTGTCACAAAGAGGTCGTCTTCGATCAAGGTTCCGGCTTTCAGAGTAGCCCTCCATGGACCATCTGAAGTAAAGAGTGGGCAATCAATCCCTCGGTCTTCCATCAATTTCCGAATCGCTCGTAGATAAGACTTATCTTCTCCATAAGAGCCATATTCATTTTCGACTTGCATCATAAGAATGTTTCCGCCATTATCCAACAAGCGAGGTACAAGCCTTGGCAATAATTGGTCATAATAGCGAGCAACAGCCTCAATGTAGGCCGGATTGGACGAGCGAATTCGCATGTCCTTGGTCAAGAGCCAAGCCGGCAAGCCACCAAATTCCCATTCCGCACAGATAAATGGAGACGGGCGTACAATAGCATAGAGACCCAGATCTTGTGCAATTTGAAGAAATCTCTCCAAATTTCTGGCACCTTCAAAATCAAACTCCCCTTCAACAGGTTCGTGTAAATTCCAAGCCACATAGGTCTCGACTGTATTAAAGCCAAGCGCCTTTAAGTTATAGAGAGAATGATACCAATCCTCTGCTGGAATCCTAAAATAATGAATGGCGCCGGACAAAATCTTGAACGGTTTTTCGTCTAAATAGAAATCGTCCTCAATTTTAAATCTTGTCATGTTATTACCTCTGACGAATTAAGTTTGCGCTTTCATTTATTATAATATTAACTATAATCAAATCTTTTGCATTTGTCAATAGGTTTTAGAAAATTCTTTAAAATTTTTCTATTTTTTTACTTCTTTTTTACCAAAATTGTCTAAAAACAGCATGAAATGAGGGCTTTTGCATGACCTCTGTTTTAATGGCGCTTTTATATATGTGCAAAATAATATTTTTAATGTATTATGTTATTTTTTCATCTAAATGCTACTATTTTCTTTGTGTTTGTGGTAAAATCAAAGAAGGAGAAAGAAAAAAATTGAGGTGCAATTATGGCTATTCCAAAATACCAATATATTAAAGACGAACTCAAGAATAAAATCATCTCAGGTCAATTTGCGAGTGGAGACAAGTTTTATACTGAGGCAGAGTTGATCGCCATGTATGATGTCAGTTCTATCACAGTTGTTCGTGCCTTGAACGACCTTGCCAAAGATGGCTATATTGTCCGCCAACAAGGAAAAGGAACTTTTGTTTCACGCGCTCGTAAGCACAAACTCGTTGAGTTTTCAGATGTGGAAATTTTTGAAACAAAGGACGATAAGGTAACTGTCCTTTCTATCGAACGTGGAAATAAGCTTGAATATTTGGAAAAACTTGGTTTGCGTGGAGACCAGTTCTACTACAAGATCGAACGGACACGTCAAACTAACGGTGTGACCTATATCTATCACACTTCTTATATTCCCGAACAATATATCAATGCCAACTATCCAAATCTTGACTATTATAGTTCTATCTATAAACGTTTCAAGCTGGATTACCGCATTCACATGACTGATGAGCATTTTGAGGAAATCAACGAAATCGCATTCCCAACACCCGAGCATGCTGCTTCTACGTTGGGAATTGATACACAATTTCCAACTGTCTTCCAAACAAAGACTACAAAACTTGAGGCCACTGGCCAAGTCCTTGCCTATAGTGAAACTTATAAGCGAGCTGACTACTACAAAATCAAATTCATCTCGTGTGATCGAGGTCATTAAGAAAAAGCCTGAGCCTAGCTCAGGCTTTTTCTATGTTCATTATAGCATGCACCATTTGGTATGAACATATGACGAAGGGTAATTCTTTAATTAGTAGTGCTTTTACTAAAAACAAGTTAAATATTGGCTAGATTTTCCTTGTTTTTAGTTTTTTGACAATTTTTTCCTAAATCTTATGATTTCCTCCATTTATTATAGTTCTTTCATAAAGCCGCTTGACTTTTTATATCTTAGATAATAAAATAAAAACAGTTTTGTGTAAACGCTATCATGCAATATAATAACAGGGAGGTTTTATCATGAAACTAGAAAAGAAACAGCGCTTCTCCATTCGTAAGTACGCGATTGGAGCAGCTTCTGTACTCATAGGATTTGCTTTTGGTACCCAAGTCGTGTCTGCTGACAGCGTCACTCCAACACCAGAAAATCCAAGCGCAGCTCAGACTGCTCAAGGAGAATCACAGACAGCTGAGACATCAGTTGAAAGCAAGCTTGAAGAAAGAGTTGAAGCAAAGGGAGCTTCAGCCACAATCGCTCCAACAGTCGAAAAAACTGAATCCCCAGCAGTTGCAGAGAAAGTTGACGAGACTCCAGTCACTGAAAAAGCTACTCCTGTTTCAGAAGAAAACTCAGAACCAGTAAAAACCGACGAAGACAAGAGAAATGAAGCCGTCACACCTGCAGTAGCCACTCCTAGCACGGAACGTGCAGCTCAGGTAAATGAAAAACTGGCAAAAAGAAAAATGATCTCAATCGACGCTGGACGCAAGTATTTCTCTCCAGACCAACTCAAAGAAATCATCGACAAAGCCAAACACTACGGTTATACCGATCTTCATCTACTAGTTGGAAATGATGGCATGCGTTTCATGCTAGACGACATGACGATCAAAGCCAATGGCAAAACCTATGCAAGCGACGATGTCAAACGTGCACTCGAAAATGGAACTGATGCCTACTACAAGGATCCAAACGGCAACCACTTGACAGAGAGCCAAATGACGGACTTAATTAACTATGCCAAAGATAAAGGTATCGGACTAATCCCAACCGTTAATAGCCCTGGCCACATGGATGCCATTTTGCATGCCATGAAAGAACTAGGCATCCAAAAGCCGAACTTCAACTACTTTGGTAAGGAATCCGCTCGTACCGTTGACCTGGATAACAAAGAAGCTGTTGAGTTTACCAAAGCCCTGATCGACAAGTATGCTGCTTACTTCGCTGGCAAATCTGACATCTTCAATATCGGACTGGATGAGTACGCCAATGATGCTACAGATGCCAAAGGATGGAGCGTTCTCCAGGCTGATAAATACTATCCAAATGAAGGCTACCCTGTAGGAGGATACGAGAAATTTATCGCCTACGCTAATGACCTTGCTCGCATCGTCAAATCTCACGGTCTCAAACCAATGGCCTTTAACGACGGTATCTACTACAATAGCGACACTAGCTTTGGAACTTTTGACAAAGACATCATCGTTTCTATGTGGACTGGTGGATGGGGCGGATACGACGTCGCTTCTTCTAAACTTCTAGTTGAAAAAGGCCACCAAATCCTTAACACCAATGATGCATGGTACTATGTTCTCGGACGAAATGCCGATGGCCAAGGCTGGTACAACCTCGACCAAGGTCTCAATGGGATTAAGAACACTCCAATCACTTCTGTTCCAAAATCTGAAGGAGCAGATATTCCGTTCATCGGTGGTATGGTAGCTGCTTGGGCAGATACTCCATCAGCACGCTATTCTCCATCACGTCTCTTCAAACTCATGCGTAGCTTCGCAAATGCAAATGCTGAGTACTTTGCTGCCGACTATGAGTCTGCTGAGCAAGCTTTGAAAGAAGTCCCAACAGACCTTAACCGCTATACTGCAGAAAGTGTCGCAGCTGTCAAAGAAGCTGAAAAAGCCATTCGCTCACTCGATAGCAACCTCAGCCGTGCCCAACAAGACACCATTGACCAAGCAATCGCAAAACTCCAAGAAGCTGTTAGCAATTTGACTTTCACACCAGAAGCTCAAAAAGAAGAAGACGCGAAACGCGAAGTTGAGAAACTTGCCAAGAACAAGGTGATTTCCATCGATGCCGGACGTAAGTACTTCACGCTCGACCAACTCAAACGCATCGTAGACAAGGCGAGCGAACTCGGCTACTCTGATGTACATCTCCTCCTTGGAAATGACGGGCTTCGCTTCCTCCTTGATGACATGACCATCACTGCTAACGGAAAAACTTATGCAAGTGACGACGTCAAAAAGGCCATCATCGAAGGAACAAAAGCTTACTACGATGATCCAAACGGAACCACTCTTAGTCAAGCTGAAATCACTGAATTGATCGAGTACGCAAAATCAAAAGGCCTCGGACTCATCCCAGCAATCAACAGCCCAGGTCACATGGATGCCATGCTCGTCGCTATGGAAAAACTTGGAATCAAGAATCCTCAAGCCAACTTTGACAAGGTCTCCAAAACAACCATGGACCTCGAAAACGAAGAAGCGATGAACTTTACAAAAGCCCTCATCGGTAAGTACATGGACTTCTTTGCAGGCAAGACTAAGATCTTTAACTACGGTACAGACGAATACGCCAATGATGCTACCAACGCCCAAGGCTGGTACTACCTTAAATGGTATGGACTCTATGGCAAGTTTGCTGAGTACTCTAACACCCTTGCTGCCATGGCTAAAGAAAGAGGCCTTCAACCAATGGCCTTCAACGATGGTTTCTACTATGAAGACAAGGATGATGTTGAGTTTGATAAGGATGTCATCATCTCTTACTGGTCTAAAGGATGGTGGGGTTACAACCTTGCATCTCCTCAGTACCTGGCAAGCAAAGGCTACAAATTCCTTAACACCAACGGAGACTGGTACTACATTCTCGGCCAAAAACCTGAAGATGGTGGCGGTTTCCTCAAAAAAGCAATTGAAAACACTAAAAAAACACCATTTAACCAGCTTGCTTCTACCAAGTATCCAGAAGTAGACCTTCCAACCGTCGGAAGCATGCTTGCTATCTGGGCAGACAAACCAAGTGCTGAGTACAAGGAAGAAGAAATTTTTGAACTCATGACTGCCTTTGCAGACAATAACAAAGACTACTTCCGCGCCAACTACAATGCACTCCGTGAGGAACTTGCTCAAATCCCTGCAAACTTGGATGGATACAGCAAGGAAAGCTTGGATGCTCTAAATGCAGCTAAAGAAGCTCTCAACTACAACCTCAACCGTAACAAACAAGCCGAGTTAGACGCTCTCGTAGCCAAACTCAAAGCAGCCCGCCTAGGCCTCAAACCAGCAGCAACCCACTCAGGAAGCCTCGATGAAAACGAACTAGCTGCCAATGTTGAAATCAAACCTGAACTCATCACAAGAGCAGAAAAGATTCCATTTGAAGTTATCAAGAAGGAAAATCCGAACCTCCCAGCTGGTCAGGAAAAGATCATCACACCTGGTGTAGAGGGCGAACGCACTCATTACATCTCTGTCCTTACTGAAAATGGGAAACAAACAGAAACGGTTCTAGATAGCCAAGTAACCAAAGAACCTGTGACCCAAGTGGTTGAAATCGGTGCCCCTATTACCCACAAAGGGGATGAAAGTGGCCTTGCTCCAGCTGCCGAAGCGAAACCAAGACTGGATATCCAAGAAGAAGAAATTCCGTTCACTACTGTGACACGTGAAAATCCACTCTTGCTCAAAGGGAAGACTCAAGTCGTTACTAAAGGCGCTAACGGCCGTCGCAGTCATTACTACTCTGTAAGCACTACTGCTGATGGCAAAGAAGTGAAGACTCTTGTCGATAGCCTTGTAACGCAAGAAGCAGTGACACAAGTCATTGAAGTCGGAACCCTTGTTACCCATGTAGGGGATGAACACGGTCTTGCCCCAGCTGCAGAAGCAAAACCTAGACTAGACATCCAAGAAGAAGAGATTCCGTTCACTACCGTGACACGTGAAAATCCTCAATTGCCAAAAGGACAAAGTCAAGTCGTCGTTTCCGGAGTAAATGGCCGCCGTACGATTTTCTACTCTGTCAGCACCACTGCTAACGGCAAGGAAGAAAGAACCCTTGTCAATAGTGCGGTATCGCAGGAAGCGGTCGCCCAGGTCGTTGAAGTCGGAACTGCCGTTGAGAAAGCTGAGCAAGCTGAACCAACTACTAGCAAAGCAGAAGAAAAACAACTCCCTGCAACAGGAAGTCAAGATTCTGCAGGCTTGGTCGCAGTAGGACTCATGGCCACACTAGCAGCCTACGGACTCACTA
Source organism: Streptococcus oralis (assembly GCF_901543815.1). Taxonomy (GTDB): domain Bacteria; phylum Bacillota; class Bacilli; order Lactobacillales; family Streptococcaceae; genus Streptococcus; species Streptococcus oralis_CM. The sequence continues at coordinate 54,624 of NZ_CABEIU010000002.1, read as the reverse complement.
AGAGAAAAGAAGATTAAATCCCTTTCGATAAGCATACAAAAAAGCGAGATTGAATCTCGCTTTTTATTGTTAGGATTAATCACCAAGTCCGATACGTTCAAAGATATCGTCCACTCGTTTAGTGTAGTATGTAGGGTTGAAGATTTCGTCGATTTCCTCTTGAGTCAGGCGCGATGTCACTTCTGGATCTGCTTCGAGAAGCGGTTTGAAATCTACTTGGTTGTCCCAGGAGTAGGCTGTTTTTGGTTGCACCAAGTCATAGGCTTGCTCACGGGTCATGCCTTTTTCAATCAAGGTCAACATAGCACGTTGGCTAAAGATAAGACCAAATGTAGAGTTCATGTTGCGGATCATGTTTTCTGGGAAAACCGTCAAATTCTTGACAATATTTCCAAAACGGTTGAGCATGTAGTCGATCAAAATGGTCGTATCCGGTGTGATGATACGCTCAGCTGATGAGTGAGAAATATCGCGTTCGTGCCAGAGAGCGACGTTTTCATAGGCCGTCACCATGTGACCACGGATAACACGCGCAAGACCTGTCATGTTTTCAGAACCGATAGGGTTGCGTTTGTGAGGCATTGCTGAAGAGCCTTTTTGCCCTTTGGCAAAGAACTCTTCCACTTCACGTTGCTCAGACTTTTGCAGACCACGAATTTCAGTCGCCATACGTTCGATTGAAGTCGCGATGCTAGCAAGAACTGCAAAGTACTCAGCGTGAAGGTCACGAGGAAGCACCTGTGTAGAGATTTCTTGAGCACGGATACCCAGCTTGTCGCAGACGTATTCCTCTACAAATGGTGGGATGTTGGCAAAGTTACCAACTGCACCAGAGATTTTACCAGCTTCCACACCAGCAGCTGCATGCTCGAAACGCTCGATGTTGCGCTTCATTTCGCTATACCAAGTCGCCAATTTAAGACCAAAAGTTGTAGGCTCAGCGTGCACACCGTGGGTACGCCCCATCATGATGGTGAACTTGTGCTCCTTAGCCTTGTCAGCAATGATGTTGGTGAAGTTTTCAAGGTCACGACGGATGATGTCGTTGGCCTGCTTGTAGAGGTAACCATAGGCCGTATCCACCACGTCGGTAGAAGTCAACCCATAGTGAACCCACTTGCGCTCTTCACCAAGAGTCTCAGAAACCGCACGCGTGAAAGCCACCACATCGTGGCGCGTCTCCTGCTCAATCTCCAAAATACGGTCGATGTCAAAGTTCGCCTTTTCGCGAATCAAAGCCACATCTTCCTTAGGGATTTCCCCCAACTCAGCCCATGCCTCGTCAGCCAAGATTTCCACCTCAAGCCAAGCACGGTATTTATTTTCTTCACTCCAAATGTTCGCCATTTCGGGGCGAGAGTAACGGTTGATCATTGTTTCCTCCTTATTTTAACAACATATTGCTTATTAGTTAATATTTCCGATTTCCATAATAAAATTATGGACTGATTTAATATAAACTCCATCAAAAATACTCGGAACAAAATCAAAAATTGTAGAGTTAACAGTAATAATCCCTATTTCAACACAGTCAAAACGAACTTTCAACTCCTCCTCAAAAATTGATTTATTATCTAAAAATATTTTCTTTATTTTTTCTAGTTTCGATATCTCTTTATCAACTCTATTTACTAATCTAGTAATTTCATCAAGAGAATGTTGTAGCCCGTAATTTTTTAAATCATAAATATACAACGTACCGTCTGAAGCAAACAAGATATCTAATTCTCTCTTTACCCCCTTATAGTCTCCACCCAACAATTGCTTGATCTTTGGAAATGCCGGTTTCCCTGATTTATTATTGACCATTAAATCACAGTTGATTATTGAAAAATCATATTTAGACATTAGGCATAATTTGATATATGGTAATGTTTGTTCATCATAAAATTTAGTTATTTCTTTATTTATGTTGTGATGTGAGGAAATTCTCCTTGATAATATATCTCCAGGGAGATGCCACACACCCTCATTTAATAAAGATAAACTTGTTAAATAATAATTCTTATATTTTAATAATGGTTTATGAAAAATTGAAAGCCTTTTGAATGATACAAACTCAGCCACAAAAGAGTGAAATTTTGAGATATCAATAGGTGAGCAATCTAATCTAAGCTCCTTACTTAATCTTACATGTTTACTAACAAAAGCATTAAAAATTTCCTTCACTTCATCCGGAGTCTCTATTCTAGAATAAATTTTTTTATTTAACATATCAACTATTCTATTTATATTTTTAGTATCACTTAATAAATAATTAACTTCACTATTATATTCTTCTATTTTATTTACAAAATTATAGATAGATGTTCTAAGTTGATATATATCATTTTCTAAGAAAACTGATTCATTTATTCTTCCCTCATCTCCAATCTCTCCACAACTTTGATTTTTTTTCAAAAACTCTGGCCAATCAGATTCAGCAATAATATCCAATGTTTTATAGGACAATGTATACCCCTGAATATTTCTCTTGAAAGAATCTCTTATTTTTATAGGATCAAATTTAAACTCATTAAAAAATTTTGGAAATATAGACTTTGACATTCTCTTATGCAAGCCTAATGTTTCCTTATTACAGTATAGACAAATTTCATCAAATTTTGACTGCAAGTCCGCTGGTGGGAACTCCCCCCACTGATTATTACTAAAGCTTATCCTCTTACTATTATTCCACCTCTTAACAAAATACCTAGAATTTGAGTCAGATGTAAATATACACTTGATTACTCCCCAATAAAATAACAAATTATAATCTGTTCCATATCGTTCAAAATACTTCTCAGCTTCTATTTCCTCAGCAGAAGTTCTTTCCTCCCTGAGCAATAATAAATTAATCATGTAATTAACAGATGCTTTCATTTCACCCAATAATGCAGTACTTAAATCATCTTTTGTACATCCAACTTTCTGTACGAGAAATATCAATTTTTCCAAATCATTTTCAGGTTCTTTATTTAAATCTATTTCTTGATTTTGTGATAAAGTAGAAACAAAACTCGCAAATATTATTAAATTTATTAATAATTTTTTTCTAGGATACAAATCAAGAATCTTTTCGATTGACTCATTAATTAATTCATTTAATGTTTCAAAAATGTATTCTTCACAAAAATAATCCCCAGTTATATTAAGTTTACTTTCTTTAATAATTTTATTAAGAAAAAAATTATTGACAGTTCTTCCATTACCAAGTACTATTTCATCAGGTATATCAACTCCTTTTTCCTCAGAATATTTTTTTATTAATTCTAGGACTTCAGGATTATCATACACTTTGTATCTTCCTTTAATTATAATCAATATGTAGATAAATATTTGGGCATTCTGCCGTTTTAAGTATTCTTCTGTAAAAAAATTAAATTCAGTAATCTTGTTATCTAACACCTAAAAATCAATCCCTTTCCCAAACTCCTCCACCTCATCTGGCACATCACTAAACAAAGTCACATGTCCCATCTTGCGGTTGTGCTTCGCTTCTATTTTACCATACATATGGAGGTGGGCGCTTGGATTTTCTGCGACATATTTCTCAGCAACCTCGACGTGTTGGCCGAGAACGTTAAGCATGACTGCTGGAGCATGTAATTTTATTTCTGGCAACGGTGCTCCCAGAACGCCCAAAATATGAGTATCGAATTGCGAGAAGTCACAAGCTTCAATTGAATAATGCCCTGAGTTATGTGGGCGAGGGGCAATCTCGTTGACGATAATATCATCAGCTGTCGCAAACATCTCCACGCAGAGGGTTCCAGACAAGTTAAGCTGTTCTGCAATTCGCACTGCCATTGCTTTGGCTTTTTCAGCTAGACTTGCAGAAATTCGAGCAGGCACAATGGTCTTAGATAGGATATTGTTGCGGTGGATATTTTCCTGAACTGGGAAAACCGTCACATCCTTGCCATTTCCTGATACGATGACAGAAATCTCAAGGTCAAAATTGACAAATTCTTCCAAGACACAGTCAGCTGAATCTGCTAGTTCATAGGCTTCTTCCAAGTCTGCTTCTGAGCGAATGACCTTTTGCCCATGCCCATCGTAGCCACCAGTCGCCGTCTTGAGGACATAGTTTTTGGCCAGGTCAATCTCCGCCAAGTCTTGGCTAGAATTCACAACCTTGTATGGAGCCACCGTTACTTGGGCCTTCTTGGAAAGGAAGTCCTTTTCAAAGATACGATTTTGAGAAATGCGGAGCAGGTCAGTTCCTTGAGGAAGTTGTCCATCCCTGATGACAGCATCCAAACCGTCAGCATCAACATTTTCAAACTCATAGGTGAGGACATCGCAACGCTCAGCTAGCTGACGGAGGGCATCCACATCGTTATAAGGAGCCACGATGATTTCCGCCACACGAGAGGCCGGGCAATCCGCCGCAGGATCCAGCGCGATAACCTTGTGCCCCATGTAGATAGCAGAAATGGCCATCATCTGTCCCAGCTGACCACCACCGATAATTCCGATTGTTTTAGATGAGCTCATTTGTAGACTCCTCTGCGATTTTTCCTTGTTCTTCTGCGAAATCAGCCAACGCTGTCGCGATAGCCTGATCCTCTACTGACAGGAGACGGAGGGCAAAGAGTGCCGCATTTGTCGCACCTGCTTCACCGATAGCCATTGTCGCCACAGGCACGCCACCCGGCATCTGTACGATAGAGTAGAGCGAGTCCACACCGCTAAGAGCACGCGATTTGACAGGTACACCGATGACAGGAAGGGTTGTTTTGGCTGCGACCATTCCTGGCAAATGGGCTGCGCCGCCCGCACCTGCGATAATGACCTTGATACCACGACTGCGGGCTTCTTCGGCATGCTGAAACATGAGGTCGGGCGTGCGATGGGCAGAGACGACTTTCTTTTCGTAGGCAACACCGAAGCGATCTAAAACTTCAGCTGTTTTTTGCATGGTTGCCCAGTCGGATTTTGAGCCCATGATGATGGAAATTACTGGTTTAGTCATAATTTTTCCTTTTCTTCCTTTCAACAATCACCTTAGGTTGTGAGGGACGGCAGCAGCCACCAAAGGTGTTTCATGCCTAAATCGGAAGCCCAAGGTCTTCCGATTTCCCTGAACGATTGACTTATAATCCAATCGTTCTTTCACAACGGCGGTGATTGCTCTATATTAGCTCGCTAATGCTCGCAAGTCAAACGACCATTATCGTATTTGGCGACTTCGTCGCGTTATTCTTATATCTTTACTTAATAGCCTTGCTTCCGATATCTGTTCGGTAGAAGAGGCCTTCTGTGTTTTGTTGGGCGAGTTCTTTGTAGATGATATCTTGGGTTTCTTTGACGGTGTCTGCTGTGGTGACAAGCATATAGACACGTCCGCCGTTTGATAGCAGTGCTCTGCTATTCTCCGCAAACTTAGCCCCTGCATAGTAAGTGATGATGTCGCCCTCGGTCTTGGTTGGAAGCTTGACACCTTTTTCATAGTCTAGCGGGTAGCCATTGGATGCGACAACCACACCCAGAGTCACACCCTTGTCCGTCCACGTGATGTTTGGCTCCTTGCCATCAAGAATATCCGTGATATTTTGTGCAAAGTCAGATGTCAAACGAGGCAAGATGATTTGCGTTTCAGGGTCTCCAAAGCGTGAGTTGAACTCGATGACTTTCGGTCCATCAGCTGTCAAGATAAGCCCCGCGTAAAGCACACCAAGGTAGGGACGCCCTTCTTTGATCATGCCTTCAAGAACCGGCTTGACAATAGTGTCAACAGCTGTGTCAACCACGCTCTGTGGCAAGTGAGGAACTGGCGCATAAGCTCCCATACCGCCCGTGTTAGGGCCCTTGTCGCCATCGTAAGCACGTTTGTGATCCTGAGCCGTCGGCATAATGTAGAACTTGTCCCCATTGACAAAGGCAAAGAGTGAAAACTCTTCCCCGTCAAGGAATTCCTCGATGACCACACGCGCACCAGAATCACCGAATTTATTGTCTAAAAGCATCTCGTGAGCGGCTTCTACTGCTTGCTCAACCGTTTCAGCAACGACAACACCTTTCCCAAGCGCCAATCCATCCGCCTTAACAACGGTTGGAGCGCCTTTCTCTTCGATGTAAGTCTTGGCCTCCTCGAAATCTGAAAATGTGCCATAAGCTGCTGTCGGAACGTCATATTTGACCATGATTTCCTTAGCAAAATCCTTGGACCACTCCAGCTCCGCTGCCAATCTTGTTGGACCAAAGGCTTTGAGACCAGCTTGGTTAAAATCATCCACAATTCCAGCAGCAAGAGCATCATCTGGCCCGATGAAGGTCCAAGCAATATCGTTGGCCTTTGCAAACTCAATTAACTTAGAATGTTCGGAAATAGAGATATTTACCAATTCCAGACCATCCAGAGTCATCCCGTCATTTCCAGGAGCTACAAAGACTTTTTTAACGTCTTCTGATTCAAGCAATTTCTTAGCAATCGCATGTTCACGACCACCCGAACCGACAACTAACAGCTTCATCTTTCAACCTCTTTTGCGAATTATTTACTAACATTATATCACAAACGTTCGTTTTAATCTCGTTCCGCTCCGTTTTTTAAGCAAAAAAAGGAAAGAAACTGTTTTCTTCCCTTTCGTTTCTTAATGTCTAAAATGTCTCACACCTGTGAAGACCATAGTCAAGCCATATTTGTCCGCTGCTTCGATAGACTCTTGGTCACGGACAGATCCACCTGGTTGGATGATGGCCTTGATACCTGCTTTGGCGATTTCTTCTACATTATCGGCAAATGGGAAGAAGGCATCTGAAGCAAGCACAGCGCCCTCAAGGCGGTCTTTGGCTTGGTCAATGGCAATACGGACTGAAGCCACACGGTTGGTTTGACCTGGCCCAACGCCAAGTGTCATGTGGTCGTTAGTTACGATGATTCCGTTTGATTTGACGTACTTGATAGCTTTCCAAGCGAACTCAAGAGCAGTTGCTTCTGTCTCAGTTGGTTGGCGTTTGGTCACCACTTGCCAGTCAGCTGGGCTTTCCTTGACCACGTCTTGATTTTGAACAAGGAGACCACCAATCACACCTGTGTACTCTGCTTCCACTTCGCTGGCATCCTGAGCGTCGAATGGCAAGGCAAGGATACGCAAGTTTTTCTTTTTGTTGGTCAAAATGGCTAGCGCTTCATCCGTATAGCTTGGTGCGATGATGATTTCAAGGAAGACATCGTGCATCTTCCCAGCTGTCGCAGCATCCACCTCACGGTTAAGGACGACAATTCCACCAAAGATAGACACTGGGTCAGACTCATAAGCATAGTCCCAAGCAGTTTCGATATCATCTGCCTGACCGATACCGCACGGGTTCATGTGTTTGAGAGCCACAACGGTTGGACGGTCTTTGAAATCACGAATAATACGAATGGCCGCATCAGCATCGCGAATATTGTTGAAGGACAATTCCTTGCCGTTGAGCTGTTTCGCTGATGCAATCGAATAGTCTGTTGGCAAGGCTTTTTGGTAAAAGTCTGCATCTTGTTGAGGGTTTTCCCCATAGCGCATGGCTTGCTTGAGGTCATAGGTCAAAGTGAGTTTTTCTGGTTTTGCTTCACCCACTTGAGCTGTGAAGTATTCTGCAATCAAGGCATCATAAGCTGCTGTGTGACGGAAAACCTTAGCTGCCAAACGTTGACGCGTTTCGTAAGTCGTTTCATCATTGGCTGACAACTCGTCCAAAACCACTGCATAGTCAGCAGGGTCTACCACAACCGTTACGCTAGCGTGGTTTTTAGCTGCTGAACGAAGCATGGATGGCCCACCGATATCGATATTTTCAACTGCGTCAGCGTAGGTCACGTCTGGTTTGAGGATTGTTTCCTTGAAAGGATAGAGGTTGACCACTACAAGGTCGATAAGCTCGATCTTATTGTCCTTAGCCGCCTCAAGGTGGCTATCGAGATCACGACGAGCGAGGAGCCCACCATGGATATTTGGGTGAAGGGTCTTGACACGACCGTCCATCATTTCTGGGAAGCCCGTCACATCATCGATCGCAATGGTCTCCACCCCAGCATTGTCAAGGGCAACCTTGGTCCCACCTGTCGAGATAATGTCCCAACCAAGTTTTTTGAGTTCTTGGGCAAATTCAACAATGCCCGCTTTGTCTGAGACGCTGATTAAGGCGCGTTTAGTCATGTTATTTCCTTTCATTTACTTGTCCAACAATTCTCTAATAACTTCTGGATACAACTTGTACTCAGCCTCATGAATACGAGCTTCAAAACTGTCGATGGTATCATCAGATAGCCGTGGCACACGGACTTGTTTGATGACCTTGCCTGTATCCACACCGGAGTCCACCCAGTGAATGGTCACACCGCTCTCAGCAACCCCAGCATTCCAAGCATCCTCTATCCCATGAGCTCCCGGAAATTCTGGCAGGTATGCTGGATGAATGTTGATAATCCGACCTTCATAAGCTGCCAATAAGGTGGGCCCAACGATTTTCATGTAGCCGGCGAGGCAAATCAAGTCAATCTGGTGTTCTTCCAAGAGTTCGACAAGAGCTGCTTCGTAGTCCGCCTTGTTCTCAAACTCCTTGAGTTCAAAAGCATAAGACGGAACGCCAATCTTATCTGCACGCTCCAGCACATAGGCGTCACGATGGTCTGAAAAGACAAACTCCACCGGAAATTCTTCAGCAATCACCTGAAAATTTGAGCCATTACCAGAAGCAAAAACCGCTATTTTTTTCATTTGATGATGACACTTTCGTTTTCTTTCTTGACGATGCGACCAATTTCATAAACTGGTTCATCCAACAATTCTTTGACACGATCTACATTTTCAGGGCTAACTGCCAACATGAGTCCCACACCCATATTGAAGATTTCAAACATTTCTTCGTGTTTGATTTCACCGTATTTTTCAAGAGCTTTGAAAATCGGAAGCACTGGAACTTTGCTTTCCTCAATCTCTGCAGCCAAGTCATCGGCAAACATACGAGGGACATTTTCGATAAAGCCCCCACCTGTGATGTGGGCAATACCGTTGACCAACTCTTCCTTGATGAGTGGTAAGACAGCCTTGACATAGATACGAGTTGGCTCAAGAAGAACATCCTTGAGTTTCTTGCCTTCCAATTCTGGCAAAACTTCCTCACCTGTGTAGTCGGCAAAGACACGACGAACGAGAGAGTAACCATTGGAGTGAATCCCACTTGAAGCAAGTCCGAGAAGAACATCGCCTTCTGCCACCTTTGAGCCGTCGATGATTTGAGATTTTTCAGCCACACCGACCGCAAAACCAGCCAAGTCATAGTCATCTTCGCCATACATACCCGGCATTTCAGCCGTTTCCCCACCGATGAGGGCGGCGCCTGCCTGCACACAACCTTCTGCCACACCAGCGACCACTTGTTCTAGTTTAGCTGGTTCATTCTTGCCAGTCGCTACGTAGTCAAGGAAATAGAGGGGCTCCGCACCCGCAGCGATGATGTCATTGACACACATGGCAACACAGTCCTGCCCAATCGTGTCATGCTTGTCGTACTTGATAGCCAGCATGAGCTTGGTTCCGACACCGTCAGTTCCCGAAATCAAGACAGGCTCTTTGACACCTGTTTTTGAAAGGTCAAACATGCCACCAAAGCCACCCAGAGCTCCCATGACACCTGCACGCTCCGTACGAGCCACGTGCTTTTTGATTCGTTCAACAACTTCATAACCCGCTTCAACATCCACACCGGATTGCGCATAAGCATTTTTATTTGTCATTTGTTTATTCCTTTTCTTTTATGAAGAATAGCTTATTTGTAAAAACTGGTCTTTTCTTCCAAACTTCTACGATATTCTTCCTCATAGTCGTAGAGAGGAGTTGGGTAGTCGCCGTCAAAGTAAGCGACACAGAGACCACCGTTCGGCGCATCTGTTTCAATACCAATCGAATCAATCAAACCTTCAACAGAAAGATAGGTCAGGCTATCCGCACCAATGATTTGGCAGGTTTCTTCGACCGTATGATTAGCCGCAATCAGCTCCTGACGCGTCTGGATATCAATCCCGTAGAAACATGGATAAGCTAGCGCAGGACTTCCAATAGCAACGTGAACCTCAGACGCACCTGCTTCTTTCAAGAGCTGAACGATGCGACGAGAGGTTGTCCCACGAACAATGGAATCATCAATCATGACGACACGTTTGCCTTTGACAACGCCCGAAACAGCAGATAGCTTCATCCGGACTCCTTGCTCCCGCAATTCTTGAGTCGGTTGGATAAAGGTGCGTTGCGTGTATTGGTTCTTGATGAGACCCATTTCATTTGGCAGACCAGACTCCTCCGCAAATCCCATAGCTGCGCTGAGTGAGGAATTGGGCACACCAACCACGATATCCGCTTCGTGCTTAAATTCACGCGCCAATTGAGCCCCCATACGTTTGCGAGCTGTATGGACATTGACACCATGGATATTGGAGTCAGGACGGGCAAAGTAGATATACTCCATAGAACAGATCGCAAGCTGGGTATCATCTGTATAGCTATCATACTGGATGCCCTTATCATCAATGATCACAATCTCTCCAGGCTTCAAATCTCGAATCCACTCAGCACCAATAACTTCAAAAGCACAGGTTTCGGAAGAAACCACTACCGCTCCGTTGCTCATTTTCCCAATCGAAAGTGGACGGAATCCATTAGGGTCAAGCGCCGCAATCAACTTGTCCTCAAACAGCAGGATATAAGCAAAGCCACCTTTGACGAGACTGAGTGCTTCCTTGATTTTACCCATCAAGTTCGGATTGTGACTCCGACGAATGAGGTGGGCTAAGATTTCTGAATCAGAGGTTGAGCTGAAAATAGCACCTCTTTGTTCCAATTCTTTCTTAAGAGATTCTGCATTGGTCAGGTTCCCATTGTGAGCCAGTCCAAACTGCATATCATGAAAGCGAAAGAGGAAGGGCTGAATGTTATCCACAGAAGCTTCGCCAGCAGTCGCATAACGCACATGCCCAATCGCGCTCGTTCCAGTTAGTTTATCCAAATTAGCTGGATTTCTGAACACTTCTGATAGAAGCCCCATATCACGATGGCGCTTCAATTGCCCCTGATCATTGGAGAGGATTCCGGCCCCCTCCTGACCACGGTGCTGAAGACTGTGGAGCCCAAAATAGGTCAATTTGGCCGCATCTGGATGACCCCAGATACCGAAAACACCACATTCTTCATTAAGAGATTTTACTTCGTATGTCATTTTTTATACCTAATTTTTATTTGTGTATCATTCCTTTAGTAGTAGGGACGCTCTCAACTTTCTGTGATGACTTTCTAATTTTTTTATTGTCGTCATAAATGCCGACGAAAAAAACAGAAAGTCTATCAAGAAATTTTCTAGCTAGTATTTGAGCCAAAGTCTCAAATACTCCCTAACGACACTACTGCGGAATGATACTGTAGAAGCTCGTTTCACTCGCAAAACAAACCATTTGCAATCATCACGAACTAGATCTACATGACTTTTACATTACTGATACTATCTATTAAAAAATCTGCAAATCTTACTTTCCAGTAAAGTATTTAACCGCCGACGCGAACAGATGCTGGTCTTTATTTCCTGGGATGTTTTGGAAGAGACCGTCTTCATAACGTTCTGAGTGCCCCATCTTACCGATAATTTGGCCGTTCTTGCTAGTGATTCCTTCGATAGCATGGACAGAACCATTTGGATTGTACTTAGAGTCCATACTTGGTTTTCCGTCAAAGTCAACGTATTGGCTAAAGATTTGGCCATTGTCACGGAGCTCAGCGAATTCCTCAGCCGTCACGACAAACTTCCCTTCGCCGTGCGATACAGGAATAGCGTGGATATCCCCCACTTGCACACCAGCCAACCATGGCGAGTTGGTATTGGCAATCCGAGTTTCCACCATCTTGGCCACGTGCTGGTTGGCATCATTGTAGAAGAGGGTTGGGCTAGTACTAGTGGCATCTTCAAAGTTCCCGTATGGAAGAAGACCTGATTTGACGAGGGCTTGGAATCCATTACAGATACCAATAATCAAGCCACCACGAGCGATAAAGCTATCAATGGCTGCACGCACTTTTTCATTGAGCAAGATATTGACAATAAATTTAGCTGATCCATCCGGCTCATCCGCAGCTGAGAATCCACCTGCAAAGAAGAGAATGTTTGCCTTGCCGATATTGTCAACCATGGTTTCAACTGACTTGACAATAGCTTCTTCATTCAAGGTCACAAATGGCACCAAGTTAACCTCTGCACCTTCTTTTTCGAAGGCCTTAGCTGAGTCATATTCTGAGTTGGTTCCTGGGAAGACTGGGATGTAAACCACAGGTTTTTCAATGATTTCTTTGGCTTTGATGACTGCGCCAGAAGCGACAGCTGGAACTTCTGCTAGTTCTTTAGATTGGGCAAATTCTGTTGGGTAAACTTCTTCCAGTTTTCCTTGGAAGGCACTGTCAAGTTTCTGTCCATCTAGCTTCACACCGTTGACAAGGAGTGTAAAGTCTGCTTTCGTTTGACCAATCTTCTCCACTCCAGCAATTTCTTGAGGAGATGTGAAGACAAATCCACCCAATTGAGCTGTCAAAGTTGTTTCAAGTTCAGGCAAGGTCACCTCTGCACCGATATGGTTCCCAAAGGTAGCAAGAGCCAAGCTTTCAACGACACCACCATATTTAACAGCTGATGCAGATGTTACTTTGTGGTCAGCTAGGATGGCTTCAAACTGAGCAAAGTTTTGCTTGATCAAGTCAAAATCAATCTCTGCAGAGAGGGCTTGACCTAGGATATAGTAGATGTTTTCACCAGCAGTTTTGAACTCTGGAGAGAGTACCTTACGGCTATCTGCCGTCGTCACCCCAAAGGCAACCAAGGTTGGTGGCACTGTTAATTCTTCAAAGGTACCAGACATGGAGTCCTTACCACCAATAGACGGCAAGCCAAGCTGAATTTGTGCTTCGATAGAGCCTAGAAGAGCTGCTACTGGCTGCCCGAAACGCTCTGCTTGCTTGTCCATGCGTTCAAAATATTCTTGATAAGAGAAACGAGCCTTGGACCAGTTGGCACCAGCAGCTACTAGACGAGCAGTTGCTTCGATTACCGCATAAGCAGCGCCATGGTATGGAGACCATTCTGCTACATAAGGGTTAAATCCTTGAGCCATGACTGACGCAGTATGAGTTACACCGTGTTGAACTGGCAATTTTTGCACAGATGCCTCAGTTGGAGTGAGTTGGTAGCGACCACCAAGTGGGTGATTGACCGTTGAGCGACCGACAGAGCAGTCAAAGATGGTTTGCAGACCTTTTTGACTCGCATGGTTCAAATCAGATAGAACCGCAAGGGTATCAGCTTCAAGTGTTTCAGCAGATGTTTGACGTTCTTCTGGGAGTTTGACATCCTTGTCCACCACCTTGGCATCAACTACTACGCGCACACCGTTTGTATCAAGGAAACGACGTTCCAAGTCGACGATGATTTCACCATTCCAGTGCATGACTAGATTTGGTTTTTCAGTCACTGTTGCCACAACAACAGCGTCAATATTTTCTTTGTTACATTCTGCAACGAAGGCATCTACGTCTTCAGGACGCACCACAACCGCCATCCGTTCTTGTGATTCAGAGATGGCAATTTCTGTACCATTCAAACCTTGGTATTTAAGAGGAACCTTGTTGAGGTCGATTTCAAGACCGTCTGCCAATTCACCGATGGCTACACAGACACCACCAGCTCCAAAGTCGTTGGATTTCTTGATAAGACGAGTGACATCGCCATTACGGAAAAGACGTTGAATCTTGCGTTCTTCGATGGCATTCCCTTTTTGAACCTCAGCACCAGCAGTCTCTACAGACTCAACCGTTTGAACCTTGGAAGACCCTGTCGCACCACCGACACCATCACGCCCAGTCTTACCACCGAGCAAGATAATCACGTCACCGGCTTCCGGTTTTTCACGGACAACATTGCCCTTAGGAGCCGCACCAACAACGGCACCTAGCTCCATGCGTTTAGCTACAAATCCTGGGTGGAAGTATTCACGAACGTAAGTCGTCGCAAGCCCAATCTGGTTACCATATGAAGAATAACCGTGAGCCGCTGTTTTAGAAATGACTTGTTGTGGCAATTTACCAGCACGCGTTTCCGAAATCGGAGCTGTAATATCACCAGCGCCTGAGATACGCATAGCTTGGTAAACGTATGAACGGCCTGACAACGGGTCACGAATGGCGCCACCGATACAGGTTGCAGCACCACCAAATGGTTCGATTTCCGTTGGGTGATTGTGGGTTTCGTTTTTAAACATGAGGAGCCAAGGTTCCTTGACACCATCAACGTCCACTTCGATTTCAACCGAGCAGGCATTGATTTCGTCAGACACTTCCATATCGTCCAAACGACCATTAGCACGCTCATAACGACCAAAAATAGTCGCCATATCCATCAAAGTCTGTGGTTTCTCAGAACGCCCCAACTCCTCACGCATAGCAATATACTTGTCATAGGTCGCCTGCAATTGCTTTTGGAATTTTGAAGCTGAGAAGTCGATATTTTTCAACTCGGTCTCAAAAGTCGTGTGACGGCAGTGGTCAGACCAGTAAGTGTCCAAAACCTTAAGCTCTGTTTCCGTTGGCACGCGCCCGATTGACTTGAAGTAGTCTTGGATAAAGAGCAAATCATCCACTTCCATGGCCATCCCTTGCTCGGCCTTGTAGCGAGCAAAGTCTTCTGCCGTATAGCTTTCAAAGAAAGTCAATTTTGGAATGATCTTGTCTGACTCTGAAAATTCCTGCTTGGCAATCCCTGTCGTGATGTCCTTGAAACGAGAATCAACTGGGTTGAGCAAATAGTTCTTGACCGCTTCTAACTCATTCGCATCAATATCTTTATTCACCAAGTAAAGTTGAGCTGTGTTGACTGTCACGTCACTCGAACTTCCCAGCAAAAGCAAGGCTTCCTGTGAAGAAGCCGCACGCTGATCAAACTGCCCTGGCAGGCTTTCAATGGCAAAGAAAGCGTAATTGGCAAGATCCGCCTGCACGGCCACTTCGTCCAAGATACGGTCTGTCACCTGCTCAGAGAAAATATGCTTCTCCGCGGATGCAAACAAGTTCTCTGCCAAATCAAAGACATCATAAACTTGCACAATGCGAATACTTTTCAAAGTTGAAAGTCCCAAGTTATGCTGGAGTTCTCTTACCAAACTCTCTGACTTGACCTGAAAATCAGCCTTTTTTTCAACAAAAATACGTTTATCCATCAATTCTTATTCCTTTATTTCAGCTCTTGCAATGTTCCAAAACATCCTTTAGGTTGTTATTTCAATTCCTGCAACTTCTCCCAGACAACCTCGTAAACATCGGTCAGTTCTCCCAATCCCCTACGGAAAACATCCTTGTCCATGTGGTTGCCATCTGCGTCCCACAAGCGGCAATTATCTGGTGAAAATTCGTCTGCCAAGATGATCTTACCATCCTTGTCAAAACCGAACTCTAGCTTAAAGTCAATCAATTTGAGACCAATCTCAGCAAACCAAACTTTCAAAAGTTCATTGATACGACGGGTTTCTTCTTTCAAGTAAGCAATCTGCTGGTCATCTGCAATCTTTAGGAATTTCACATGCTCATCATTGATAAACGGATCATCCAAATCATCATTTTTATAGTAAAATTCGACAATCGGAGTCTCAAATGCGATGCCCTCATCAACGCCAAAACGTTTTGAAAAGGATCCAGCCGTGTAGTTGCGGAGCACAACTTCTAGAGGAATAATCTCAACCTTTTTATTGAGTTGTTCCGTATCCGAAAGTTTCTCCACAAAGTGAGTCGCCACACCAGCAGCATTTAACTTTTCAAAAATAAAAGATGAAATCTGATTATTCAAGACTCCCTTGCCTGCAATCTGCTCCTTCTTGACACCGTTGAAGGCAGTTGCCTGATCCTTGTAAGTTGAAATAATGAGATTTTCATCCTCAGTTGTATAGATATCCTTGGCTTTTCCCGAATAGATCAGTTGTTTTGACATTTTAAAGTTCGCCTTTCGTATTTCTTTACTTCATTCTACTACAAAATAACGAAAATAGCAAGAATTTGCGAACGACGGCGAAGATACCTCTTTTTAACATTAAGAAAAACTGTAAAATCAAAACATTTTACAGTTTTAAAAGTATAAAATCGCGTTAAAAACAAACATTATTCTCTGTTCAAAAATTGATCTAAGTAGTATCGCAGATAACTTTTCTTTCCTGTGATTAGTGTCAAACGTCCTTCTGAACCGTAGCGAAGCTCTTCTGCTTGTTCAGGAGCCAGACTTGTCTCCGCCTCTATTTTAAAGAAATTTCCCTTTTCAGTCTTGGTAGCTGTCGCATCAATATTCGTAATCGCAGAAACAAGAATAAGTTCTTTGTTGGCATCCTTGCTTGTAGTAAAGCGAACAGAATCACCTACTTTGAGCCTTGCAACATCTTTCGAACTGAGATAAGCTGTGAGTTTGGTTTTGCCTTCTCTTTCCAAGGCCGGATACAGTTGGGCTAGCAGGGTTCCTTCTGCGACCATGGTAGAATCACTGGTCTCAGGATTAAGGTGAAGCACCCCATCCTCGCTTGCTGTGATTTTCCCCTTATCTAGGAGACCTCCCTGGACTTTCTTACCCGATTCTGCTTCTAAAATTTTCTGATCTAGAAGGGTTAATTCCTGGCCAACTTTGACTAAGTGCTGGGACTTGAGCGATTCCAGCTGACTAGCCAGTCCCGTTGCATAGGCTTGTTGAGCTCCAGATCCCGCATACTGCACACGATAAGTAGCTAAACTAGACTCTAGCTGGCTAATTTGGGCATCCACCTGTGCAATAACTTGCGATTTAGCTTGCGGATCTTCTCCAGCTTGGTTTTTATGGGTCTGATAAAAAGAGTAGACTGGATTCTGACGATCTAATTGAGCCCCTGTTTCAATAGCCGACTTAGCTGTTTTGTAGTCTCGGATTTTATCCTCTGTTTGACTGATAAGATTGCCAATCTCAGCCTGACTCTGACTTGCTGCCGCATTTTGAGAGGAGATACTGGCATTTTGCTGAGAAACATTACTCCTAAGACTACTAGCTTGGCTGAGATAGTCTCGAAACATCTCCTGATAACCAAACTTATCTGCCTCTGGAAATTGATCACTCCCCTCTTTCAAACTGGATTGCAAATAACCCAACTGCTTTTTTTGATCCTTTAACATCTCCAACTGATTGGCATATGCTTCAGCTTGAACAGCCTCCGCCCCTTGCTGGTACTGAACGAGCAGATCTCCTTGCTTGACCAACTTGTTTTCTTCCAGATAATTGGCCACAATGCGTTGATTGCTAGTCGATTGGATATTGGCAATGATCCGACTAGGTTCGACAGTCGCTCTGGTAGACAAACTAATCTCCTTCTCTGCAAAAACTGCAAAGCCAAGTAAAAACACGAGCAGAAGAAACATGGGTACAATCACCCGACTGGAAAAATTATGGTAACGACGATGGTAAAACTCCGCACTTTCTAAAAATTCTGGTTGCATCTTCTCCTCTTTCTAGCTATTTACCAAATGGGCGTAAAATCCACCTCGAGCAAGCAAGTCTACATGGTTTCCTTCTTCGATAATCTTGCCCTGATCCAAAACAACAACCTTTTCTGTCCGCTCAGCAATGGTCAAGCGGTGGACAATGAAAATCAAGGTCTTGTCTAAAGCCATGAGATTATCAACAATTCGCTTCTCTGTCAAGATATCCAGACTGCTGGTCGCCTCATCCAATATCAAGACAGGTGCATCCGTCAAGAGAGCACGCGCCAGAGCGATTCGCTGCCGTTGCCCACCTGAAATACCTGCCCCATCCGAAGTCAATTCCGTCTGGTAATTCAGGGGCATACGCTCAATGTCCTCCCGAATCTCTGCCAATTCGACCGCCCGTAAGATATCCTCTTGAGTCGTCCCCTCCTTGGCTCCAAGGAGAAGATTCTCCATAATCGTCCCGTTAAAGACATAGGGCTGTTGAGGCAGATAGTTAATGTACTGGCGCAAAGCCTTTTTGTCAATCTGGTTGAGATTGACACCACCCAGACTAATCTCTCCCTGACTTGGGTCGTAAAAATTAACCATCATCTTGGCCAAGGTCGTTTTGCCTGACCCTGAAATCCCCACAAAAGCCACTTTAGAACCTTGCGGAATGGTCAAATTGATATCCGACAAAACATCTCGACCGTAGCCATACTTGTAGTGAACCTGATTGAAAGTCATATCTCCTTTCATCATACCCAAATCTTCGACCGTTTTCTTCTCCTCAAACTCCGAAGCTACTAGATAAACCTCATTTAAGCGATTATTGGCAACCTGCGCTGTCTGAAGTTTGGTTTGCAGGTTGATGATATTTTCCAAAGGATTGGTAAAGTAAACAAGCAGGGTATTATAAGTGATCAGCTGGCCCAAACTCATTTTCCCATCCATGACGAGAATAGCTCCCATCCAGAGAACAGCAATATTGAGCAGGAGCTGGGCAAGTTTTTTCAGAGCCTTTTGCTGGCTTTCTGCCCGACTATAGGTAAAAGATTTTTTCAGATAAGCCACAAATTCCTTGTCAATCTTTTGATAGCGTGAACTTTCACTGGTCAAAGACTTAATGGTCTCAATACCGTTGATGTCCTCGATGATAGAAGAAGACAGAACCGCATTGGCTTCCATGGTATCCCGATTCATCTTTTCAAAAGGTTTCATAAAGACAAAGATAATCACTGTATAGATGGGAAGCGCAAGTAGACTAATGAAAAAGAGTGTCATATTTTGTGAAAACAAGACAAGCGAAATAATCAAAATCGTCGACACATCCAAAAAGATCGATAGAATGGTCGACGCCAGCGCATCGATGATACTATTGGCATCTGTAAAACGAGACACGATTTCTCCTGTCCTGCGTGTCGCGAAAAAGGACATCGGCAGGTGAAAAACATGCTTGATATAAGACAAAATCACGTCAATCGACAAGCGTTGCCCAAGGATTAGTAGGAGGTATTCCTGCGCGTAGGACAAGATCTGCTGGAGAATATAGACGATGACCAGCCCAATAGAGATGATGCCCAGCGTTGAGCGCATCTGGTCTGGTACGTAACTATCAATGATGGACTGAAGATAGTAGGAACCCACGATATTGATCAAGGTTACCAAGAGTGTCGCTAGGACGATATTGGTAATTAAGCCACGCTGTTTGAATAAGATGGGCAAGAAGGATAGGAGCCCCTGTTTTTTCTCCTTATGAGGTTTATAGTCTGGAGATGGCGCCATAAAGAGACTGACCCCTGTCCACTCTTGCGCAAATCGCTCATGGGAAATCTTGGTCAGCTTGACACCAGGATCTGGATCAGCGATATGGATGGTCTTCTTATCCTGACCTGTCACCACATAGTAGTGGAGCAATTTCCCTTCCTTGAGCACATGGGCCACAAAAGGAAAGGTCAAATCTGGCAAGTCAAAGAGCGTCATATCCGCCTTGATAGCCCGTGTTTCAAAACTAAGTTCCTCTGCTACCTTTACAAGACCCAAAGCGGTCGTCCCATCCATGGTCGTCTTGGCCAACTCTCGTAGATGAGCCAAGGAGTAATAACTACCGTAGTAGCCAAAGACCATAGCCAAGGAAGCCACGCCACAATCCATCTGATCCACCTGGGGACGATAGTGTCTTTTTCCAAATTTCATATCCATCTCCTTTTTCTAATAATCTCTTAAAAAAACTTTGTAAGATTATTTTAACCAAACAAAGAAGAAATAAGGGAATTATTTCTGAAAAAACAATATCCACGCCTGAACAGCACTTTTAGTCAAAGAAAATAGGCAGAACAAGTGTCCTACCTACTAAAAATATAGTATAAAAGGAAATTGACTTTTTACTGTCACCCTGGGCAAGCTTGGAACAAATAAATCATTGATAGTAACATTTACGACATCCTATTTATTACTACAATTTCTAATGTCCCTACTATTTCTAAGCCACCTCTGGTATTATCTATTCCTAGTCAGAATAGATAACACCATTCTAAATTACGATTTTTTTAAACTCCAATGTGATGCATTCTTAAATCTTACCTTACCCATTTTTAGCGCAGAATAATAAGTCATTCTTAACCTCTCACTCTACTTGCTTTTTATTAACCTTATATCCTAGATAAAAAATCCCAAATAAAACAGGGTAAATTTCTGGGTAAAACAAGGTATTGATCGGATTTTTCAAAATCAAATACGTTGCGATATAGATAATGAGCGATACGATAAAATACCCCTCAGCAAATCCTAATAAGAATTTTTTCATGGTAGACTCCTATTTACCTGACAAGAGTGCTCGAGTTGTTAAAATAGCTCCACCTGTATATACAAAACCTTTTACAAAACCGACTGCCACAGGGATAAGAAGGGGAAAGGCTCCCCCTTGAATTTCCTGCAAGTCCGTATCAGTCATTGTTTCAAATTTTAAAATAGATTTTTCCATATCATCTCCTCCTTCTATTACCATCTACTCGTCACATAATTATAACCTGCAATTCCTGCTGCAGTAATTCCACCAGCAATTTTAGCTGCTGTCACAGGATTAGCAATCATCCAAGCTACAATTGGCCATGCTCCCCCATCCACATCCATCAACTCTTCTTCTGTAAGAGTTACAAAGTTCTGTTCCATTTTGTCAAAATTTTTCATCTTTTTCTCCTTTATTTCTATTTTTTACTTTACGACTTCTAGCTCTTAAACCATTTTAAAAACTAGATTGGATAAATTACTGAAATCTTTTTCCTTTCTGTTCTCATCACTTATCTATTCGAGAAGTGATTTAAAATGAACAGGTAAATTTCATTTATTTTAAATACCATTTGATAAACCATGGCAATAAGATTGGTAAATACATCGCGTAGCCTCCTTCCTTTTCTTCTTACCTATCTATTCGAAAAACAATTCGAAAATGAACAACTATTTTATTTTTATTTTAAAAGCCACTTAATGAACCACGGATAAAGACCAGTCACATACATAAACATTCCTCCTTTTATCTTTCTCATCTCTTTATTCGTAATTCCCACTAAAAATTTTTCTTCTTTCTGCAAACAAAAAAGCAACATGCAAATCATGTTGCTTTTTGCTATTCTTTACTTTTGACAACTGCTACCACATCTCCTACACTTTGAAGTTGGTCGATTTCCTCATCAGTGATTTCGATACCAAATTCATCTTCTAGCGTTAGGACGAACTCCATCAAGTCTACTGAGTCTGCATCTAGGTCGTCTTTCAAACTCAAAGCCTCCGTCACGACAAAGTCTTCTCCCTGTCGCTCTTGGATAATGGTTACAACACGGTCAAAAATTTCTTTTTCTGTCATTTTTTATTCTCCTGAAAATTCACGCGCAGTTTGAGCAACTACGTCTGTTTCTAGCATAGTACGAATCTGGCGAATCGTACTGTACACAGCCTTGGCATCACTTGAGCCATGGGTCTTAACAACAGGTGCTTTGACACCAAACAAGACTGCCCCACCAACATCTGAATAGTTAAGCTGTGTTTTCAAACCTCTAAGGCTATCCTTAAGAAGAAGAGCACCTAACTTTGCTCGAAGGCCACCACCTATGATAGCTGTCTTAAGCAAGCCCATGATTCCCATAGCGGTCCCTTCGATGGATTTGAGAACAGCGTTTCCCGTGAAACCATCTGTTACGACAACATCCGCAACACCATTCATCAAATCACGCGCTTCCACGTTTCCGACAAAATTCAAGCTTTCATCAGCCGCTAGTAAGTCATAAGTTTCCTTACGAAGCGGGTCTCCCTTGCTGCTTTCTGTTCCGTTGTTGAGCAAACCAACACGTGGTTGTGCAATCCCACGAACATTTTTTGCATAGAAGGAACCTAGAACCGCGTATTGGTGCAGATGATGGGCTGTATTTTCCGCATTGGCTCCAAGGTCTAGCATGTCAAAGCCTTTGCCATCAATGGTCGGTAAGGTCGACATGAGTCCAGGACGGTCGATATTCTTGATACGACCTACAATGAAGAATCCTGCAGCCAACAAGGCACCTGTATTCCCAGCCGAGAGGACAGCGTCTGCCTCTCCTTCTTTGACTGCCTTAGCCGCTAATACCATACTGGCATTTTTCTTCTTACGAATAGCTTTTGTAGGCTCATCATCAAAATCAATCTTCTCATCCGTATGGATAATGCTGACGCGTTCTGTCGCTGTTAGATATTGCTTGATTTTGCTTTCGTCTCCATAGAGTTGAATCTCAATATCTGAAAAGTCAGCAAGGGCTTGATTGACACCCTCAACGATGGCTTGAGGTGCATAATCGCCCCCCATAGCATCTACTGCGATTTTTTTCATTTGTCTTCCTCTTTTAGTAATTGTCCCCAGTCTGCTAGGGAATCAATAAATTTCTTTGATTTTAGGTGAATCCCAACATACTCTTCGTAGAGTTGGTCTATAAACTTGCGCAAGTCTTGCTTGATTTCGGCCTTAAGCGAAATAGTCTCCAAGGTTTCAAAATCAATGGCTTGAAATTGATTGAGCAGATAAGGGATATTGGGATTGAGATGACAACGTCTCTCATCTTCATGATAATGCTCTGGGCAAAGGCAGGCTCCATATTTGAAAGAAAAGTCAAAGGCCTGACCGACCCGATGGCAAAAGACACACTCATTAAAATTAAGGCTGATTCCAAATCGAGTCAAGATTTGAATTTCAAAAATATTGGTTAAAACCTGATAATCTATCCCTGCTTCCATCAACTCCAGAGTCTTCCTCAAGAAAGCAAACAAGGGAGCATCCTGCTGATTATCCTGCAAACTAGCATCTGCAAGGGCAGCCACATAGGTTGCATAGGCCATGACAAAGAGATCACTATTAATCTTGGGAAAGGTCATCACCTCGTGATAGTCCTCAATGTAGCTAAGCCCATCATCATTGATACGCAAGAGAAATCGTGCCAACACCAAGGGCTGAATAACAGGCGCCAGTTTGGACTGACCAGCGTGTTTAACGAAGAACATGCGCTTGCCCGCCTGCTCGGTAAAAATTTTGACTAGCTTGTCATCCTCACGAAAGTTACGATTGTAGAGCACCAAGCCTTGACTCGTGATAGACTGAATCATGCTTCTCTCATGTACTCCTCAAGTCGTTTCATGGCCTCTCTGATCGTTTCCATACTGGCTGCATAGGATAGACGAACATAGCCTTCTCCGTAGGAACCAAAGGCTGCGCCAGGTATAAAGGCAACAGCCTTCTTCTGGGCAAAATCCTTCAGAAAAGCAAAGGAGTCTTGATTGTAGCCCGCTGGAATCTTAGCAAAGATATAGAAGGCCCCGTCTGGTTTGATAATCTCAAAACCAAGAGCTGTCATCTTTTCGATGATATAATCTCGACGCTGAATGTATTCCTTCTTCATAGGCTCTGCGTCGTTTTTACCAGCGGTCAAAGCCTCCACCGCAGCATGTTGAGCCATAGTGTTTGCGGCAGTTACCAAATATTGGTGACTCTTGATTAACTGAGCTGTGAAAACTGCAGGAGCAAAGATAAAGCCTAAACGCCAACCAGTCATAGCATGCGATTTAGACAAGCCATTGATAATAATAGCCTGGTCTCTCAGCATAGTTCCCAGAGATACATGGGCTTCGCCTGTATAGGTTAATTCTGAGTAAACCTCATCACAGACAACAAAAATCTCATACTTGCGTAAAACGTCTGCCAAGGCTTCCAACTGCTCCCGACTATATGTAATTCCTGTCGGATTGGCTGGATAGTTGAGAATAACTGCTTTGAGCTTGTCCCCTTGATCCAAAATGGCCTTTTCCAACATCTCAGGAGTCAAGACAAAACCATTTTCAGTTGTATCAATCTCGACAATCTCTGCCCCAACTAGATTGACAATCGGCTCATATCCTGGATAGGCAGGAGCTGGCAAGAGCACCTTGTCTCCTTCTTCCAAGATAGCTGTCAAAGTAGCAGATAAAGCCTCTGTCGCCCCGATAGTGACCAAGATTTCATTTTCAGGATTATAATCTAGCTGGTATTTTTCTTTTACAAAGTCGCTAGCAGCCTGGCGCAAAGTCAGCAAACCGCTCATCCCTGTATAGTAGGATTGGTTCTGATCAATGGCTCGCTTGGCTGCCTCCTTGATATGATCTGGCGTTGTAAAATCAGGTTCCCCCAAGGTCAAACGCAAGACTCCAGGAATCTCTGAAATTGCCTGGTCAAACTGGCGAATCAAGGAAACTTGAATCTTGTCTAACTGTTTATTAAAGCGCTTGGTTAAGTCCATAGATATCCCCCTTGCTTACAGAACATAGTACTATTATACTACAAAAGCTCCCTGACCGCAAAATCCATCTGAAATCAAGAATTTTCACTTTCTATTTTACTTTTTTTCTCGACAAGACTATAATAATAAGTGCTTATTTTCGGAGGTTTATATGTCATTTTTATCAAAAAATGGAGCAGGAATCTTGGCCTGCCTTCTCATTTCTATCGTATCTTGGTTCCTGGGAGGATTTTTCCCCGTCGTGGGCGCACCTGTCTTTGCAATTTTTGCTGGAATGCTCCTCCACCCCTGGCTCTCACCCTACAAACAACTAGATGCAGGTTTGACCTTTAGTTCCAAAAAATTACTCCAGTATGCCGTTATCTTACTCGGTTTTGGTCTCAATATCTCGCAAGTCTTTGCAGTTGGACAAACTTCACTCCCTGTCATTCTTTCCACCATTTCGATTTCCTTAATCGTCGCCTACCTCTTCCAGCGCTTTTTTGCTTTGGATACTAAACTTGCTACCTTGATTGGAGTGGGATCTTCTATCTGTGGTGGCTCTGCTATTGCCGCGACAGCGCCCGTTATCCAGGCCAAGGAAAAAGAAGTCGCCCAAGCCATTTCCGTTATCTTTTTCTTCAATGTCTTTGCTGCGCTCATCTTTCCAACTCTAGGAACCTGGCTTCACCTATCCAATGAAGGCTTCGCCCTCTTTGCAGGAACTGCGGTTAATGATACTTCTTCTGTAACGGCCACCGCCAGCTCCTGGGACAGTCTTTACCAAACTAATACCCTCGAATCGGCAACCATTGTTAAACTCACGCGCACCCTTGCCATTATTCCTATCACGCTCTTTCTCTCCTATTGGCAAAGCCGCCAACAAAAAAATAGCCAGGGTTTCCAACTAAAAAAAGTCTTCCCACTTTTTATCCTTTACTTTATCTTGGCTTCTCTCTTAACAACTCTCCTTACCTCTCTCGGTGTGTCTAGTAGCTTCTTCACCCCTCTCAAACAACTCTCCAAATTTCTCATTATCATGGCTATGAGTGCCATCGGTCTCAAAACAAATCTAGTAGCCATGGTCAAATCCAGCGGTAAATCCATTCTTCTTGGAGCCCTTTGCTGGATTGCCATCATCCTCACCAGTCTTGGCATGCAAGCATTGATTGGTACTTTATAATACAAAAAGGTAGCCCATGGCTACCTTTTATTGTTCAAGAATTAAGCGTGTATGTTCTCTCTTGATACAGCGATTCATCACGATGTCATCGCATCCTCCCGCACGCAAGATTTCTTCCGCCTCTAGACTTTCGAGTCCCAGTTGTGCCCAAAAAATCTTGGCATCAGCCTTGAGAAAATCACGCGCCACATCTGGCAGAAACTCGCTACGTCGGTATACATTGACAATGTCCACAGGAAAAGGAATCTCAACTAGACTCGCATAAGCCTTCTCTCCCAAGATTTCCCCACCTGCAGCCTTGGGATTAACTGGAATGATTTTATAGCCCCGAGCTTGCATTTCCTTGGTCACTCGATTGCTAGTTGTTTCTTCACGGTCAGACAAACCCACTACCGCTAACGTTTTACTGGTCTCCAGATACTGACGGATCACACCATCACTTGGATTGATAAATTCTTGGCTCATAGAAATCCTCCTTTTTCATCAGTATAGCATATTTTGAAAAGGCTTGCAGATTTTGACTACAAAAAATCTCCTATCAAGAAAAGAAACCTGCTAGGAGAACGATCTATTTCAAGTGAAAGTTTAGATTTTTTTCTCGATACTAAATAATGGAGAAAGAGGACGTTTTTCGTGGATACGAATAATAGCATCGCCCAGAAGATGAGCAATCGAAATTTGTTCAATCTTATCAATCAAACGCTCTTCTGGTAGGTAGATAGTATCCAAAACAACCAATTTCTTAATAGCTGATTTTTGAATATTATCCATAGCTGGCCCTGAAAGAACTGGGTGCGTACAGCTTGCATAAACTTCAACAGCACCTGCTTCAGCAAGAGCGTCTGCCGCATGACAAATAGTTCCAGCTGTATCGATCATATCGTCAATCAAGATACAAGTCTTACCTTCTACCTTACCAATGATGTTCATCACTTCACTGGTATTCATCTTGTCTACACTACGGCGTTTGTCAATAATCGCAATCGGAGTTTTCAAAAACTCTGCCAATTTACGAGCACGAGTCACCCCACCATGGTCTGGGCTGACAACCACGTAGTCAGAGCCAACCATACCACGACGTTCAAAATAGTCCGCGATCAATGGAGCACCCATCAAGTGATCTACAGGAATATCAAAGAATCCCTGAATCTGTGCAGCGTGCAAATCAATCGTCAACAAACGATCTACCCCAGCAACTTCTAGCATGTTTGCAACGAGTTTTGCAGTGATTGGCTCACGCGCGCGCGCTTTTCTATCCTGACGTGCATAGCCATAGTAAGGCATAACAACATTGACAGATTCTGCACTAGCACGCTTCAATGCGTCCACCATAATCAAAATTTCAAGTAAATTATCATTTACAGGTGAACTAGTTGATTGTAGTATAAAGACGTGTTTTCCACGGATTGATTCTTCAATGTTGACCTGAATCTCCCCATCTGAAAATTGGCGAACAGTCGATTTCCCCAACTCTATCCCAATCTCTTGCGCCACACGCTCTGCCAATTCTCTATTAGAAGAAAGGGCAAACAGCTTTAAATCAGAAAAAGACATGATTTCCTCCGGTATTTATGTATCACTTGTTTTTTACACAACATTTTCCATCTACCATTGTAGCGCTTTTTCCTTTATTTTTCAATCAAAAATAAAACAAGAGCAAACATTTATACCCTCGTTTTATGCTATTTTATATTAGCTATATTAAAACTAAAAATCCTACATTTTAACAATCAATTTTATGCTAGGATGAAATTTTTTCGAGACAAAGTTAGCAAACTTCTCTCATACTTCCTGTATCCACATCATAGACAGCACCTGAAATAACCACATCATCAGGAATCAGTGGAGATTCTCGAAGCAATTGCATATCCTCTCTCACACTCTCTTCAACATCCTGAAATGGTAAAAAATCTTGATCAGACACATCAACTCCGAGCTCGTGTTTCAAATGTTCATGAAAACTTTCATTTTGAAAGGTTTGAGCTCCACAGTCTGTATGGTGCAACACCACAATCTCTCTTGTCCCCATTTGTTGCTGGGAAATCACCAGTGAACGAATCATGTCCTCAGTTACTCGACCACCCGCATTCCGCAAGATATGAGCATCCCCAAGGGCCAAACCAAGAGCATGGGCAACGTGTAGCCGCGAGTCCATGCAGGTCACGATTGCTACTCTGGTTTTGGGTTTAAGTGGCAAATTTAACTGCCCATGTAGGGCAACATAAGCCTGATTGGCTTTCATAAACTGTTCAAAATACGACACGATTCCCTCCTCAAAAATTTGATAATCAAATATTTCTCCTATCTTATCATTTTTAAGAGGATTTGTCACGGATTATGCAAAGACCTTTTTCAAAACTTCTTGAATCGTTGTCACACCAATGACTTCAATTTCCTTGGGTGGAGTGATTCCTGTCAAGGAATTCTTGGGTACATAAATCTTGGTAAAGCCCAGTTTTGCCGCTTCATTAATACGTTGTTCGATGCGATTCACGCGCCGAATTTCTCCGGTCAAGCCCAGTTCACCCACAAAACATTCCTGAGGATTGGTAGGCTTGTCCTTGTAACTAGAGGCAATAGCCACTGCAACGGCTAAGTCAATGGCAGGCTCATCCAATTTCACACCACCAGCAGATTTGAGATAGGCATCCTGGTTTTGCAAGAGAAGCCCTGCTCGTTTTTCCAAAACAGCCATAATCAGACTTGCACGATTGAAATCAAGTCCAGTCGTCGTACGTTTAGCATTTCCAAACATAGTTGGTGTCACCAAAGCCTGAACCTCCGCCAAAATCGGACGGGTTCCTTCCATAGTCACCACAATTGATGAGCCAGTCGCTCCGTCCAAACGCTCTTCTAGGAAAACTTGACTCGGATTGAGCACCTCAACCAATCCACCTGACTGCATCTCAAAAATCCCAATCTCATTAGTGGAACCAAAACGGTTTTTGACCGCTCGTAAGATTCGGAAGGTATGGTGACGCTCCCCTTCAAAGTAAAGCACCGTATCCACCATATGCTCCAACATACGCGGACCAGCCAAGGTCCCTTCCTTGGTCACATGTCCTACGATAAAGATAGCAATGTTATTAGTCTTCGCCAACTGCATGAGTTCAGCCGTTACCTCACGCACCTGAGACACAGACCCCTGCACCCCTGAAATCTCAGGAGACATAATCGTCTGGATAGAGTCGATGATGAGAAAATCTGGTTGGATGCGCTCCACCTCAGATCGAACACTCTGCATATTGGTCTCTGCATAGAGATAAAACTCACTATCAATATCACCCAAGCGCTCTGCACGGAGTTTAATCTGCTGGGCAGACTCCTCCCCACTGACATAGAGAACAGTCCCTACTTGGGACAGCTGAGTTGAAACTTGTAGGAGAAGGGTTGATTTCCCAATCCCAGGATCCCCACCGATGAGGACGAGACTTCCTGGTACCACTCCGCCTCCAAGCACACGGTTGAATTCCTCCATATCCGTCTTGGTTCGATTGACATTGATGGAAGTCACCTCAGCCAGTTTCATGGGCTTGGTTTTCTCACCTGTCAAGGACACACGCGCATTCTTGACCTCTGCAACCTCGATTTCTTCTACAAAAGAAGACCAAGCCCCACAGTTGGGACAACGCCCTAGATATTTTGGGGAATTGTACCCACAATTTTGACATACAAATGTCGCTTTTTTCTTTGCGATAATAAACCTCTTTCTAAATCTCTATCTCACACTCAATCACTTGGCAAAAATCAATCTTCTCATTTGGCACAAATTGACGTATGAGCATGTTGTGAGTTACCACTATCACGGTCTGGTAATCTCGATACTTGGCCATAGATTCTAGAAATCGAGACTTCATCTCCGTAGCTGTCTCATATTGAATAGGGCTATTAGGAAGTAACTCCCCCTTGTTTTCTAAAAACAGACATCTAGCTTTTTCGAAGTTTTCTATGCCTGCTTCATAAACCTGCCATTCGTGTAACATAGGCTCCACTCTCAAAGGAAGTCCAGTAGCACAAGAAACATAAGAAGCCGTTTCTAAAGCTCGCGTTACTGCTGAAGTCACTAGTAGGTTAGCTGATTGTAGCAAGGGATTTTGGCAAAGTTCCTGAGCTTGTTGTCGTCCCTTCTCAGATAAGGGGGCCAAATCCATCCCAAAACCTGTATAAGAACGTTCCTCTAACTCACGGTAATCTGGCTCCCCGTGACGTACAAAGATGATTTTCATCTTAGTGCCCAGTCGATCCAAATCCACCAGTCCGCACGCCATCAGCTGCATCTCCATCTGCGATTAAAAATGGTGCAAAGACAGCCTGAACCACACGTTCCCCAACTTCAAGAACCACTTCCTGATCAGTAATGTTTTTCATCTGCGCAAAAATATGTCCCTCATTTCCAGGATTTCCATAATAATCTCCATCAATTACCCCCACAGAGTTGATCAAGACCAGACCCTTCTTACGAGGATTTGAAGAACGATCATAAAGATAGAGAACTTCTGTCGGCTGCATATAGGCCTTAACACCTGTCGGAACGAGAACAATCTCTCCTGGAGCAATCACAGTGCGTTCCGCGACCTTTAAGTCGTAACCAGCTGCATGGGCTGTCTCACGCTTAGGTAGCAAATTTTCGTCTGTAAAACTCGAAACCAACTCGAAACCACGAATTTTCATATTCTTCTCTTTTCTATTATCATTTATTCTAGGCTATTTTATCTTATTTATTCGAAAAAAGCACGAAAAAAGAGCACACAATTCACACTCGCTTAGGGCTGCTGGATTCCTCCCCTGACCCGCT
Source organism: Streptococcus oralis (assembly GCF_901543815.1). Taxonomy (GTDB): domain Bacteria; phylum Bacillota; class Bacilli; order Lactobacillales; family Streptococcaceae; genus Streptococcus; species Streptococcus oralis_CM. The sequence goes on along the minus strand of NZ_CABEIU010000002.1, from coordinate 24,414 downwards.
TCACGCAGAACTGTTGCTCCACTGTTTATTATACCACATACCTCTCTATTTTAAAAGAGAAATTATTTTTTCCGTCGATTTCGGAAAAAGTCCTGCATAATCGCTGCACAGTCATCTTCCAAAATTCCCGTTTCTACCTCTACACGATGATTGAGACGCTCATCTGTCAAAATATCGTACAAACTCCCAGCTGCACCAAATTTCTGATTTTTAGCCCCGTAGACTACATTTGGAATACGGGCAAGCCCAATCGCCCCACTACACATAACACAAGGCTCAATGGTCACAAAAAGCGTACAATCCAGCAAGCGCCAACTCTCTTCACTCACATTCGCATTCTCTATGGCCATGATTTCCGCATGCATCACTGCCCGTTGCAACTCCTCGCGCGCATTATGCCCCCTACCAATGATCTCTCCATCCTTGACAATCACACAACCAATTGGAATTTCATCGTGTTCCAGAGCAATTTCTGCCTCTCTCAAAGCCTCTCTCATAAAGGCTTCTTTTTCTTCAACTGTATAATCCATAGCTTCTCTCTTTTCCTGCTTATCAATTCTATCATTATAGCATGTTTTCCTAGACAAAAAAAGAGCTCTATAATATTTACACTGACTAACTTTAGATAGTATTAAATCGCTGGATTATAGAAATAATGTTTTAAAAAGAGTATAATATTAGCAAAATTGATAGAAAATCAGAAATCATGAACTTAAAATAATGGAGATAACTGACATAGAAAGTTCAAGAGATGAATATACTGAAATTTATACAATAAACAATATGAAAGGGTAAATGATGAAATTAGAGTTGTTACTGGATAAACCAAAATTTACCTTAATGTTTCCATATAAAAATCAATTTAATAGAGCAGGGGGACCATTCATGATATCTTTATCTGTTATGATTCTCTGGTTTCTAAAGCATCTGATAGCTTATAATACCGATTTTACATACAAGATTATTATAGCAATCGTACTGATTTATGCTCCACTTCTTCTATGGTTTATGGGGTATTATCTCTTCATAAATGGAGTAAAATTAGAAGTTCATAAAAACAATACTGTTCAGTATTATACCTATAGTAGCAGAGGCCTCAGCGTATTACATTATCAATTTAAACTTCAAGATATCGAACAAATAACCATTAAAAAGCGTCCCTTTAATTGTACAAAGTTAACTATGAAAATTAGAAATCCTATTTTTTTAGAAGGATATGAGAAAAATCTAAATAAGCTAATAAGTGTCAGTATCATCACAGATAAACTGAAAGCAGATGTTTTTATGTACGAAATGAACCAAATTCAAAATGACAAATCAGGAAACCAAGTTATCAAATAAGCTAATTTACAAAAAATTTAATTTTATCTAACTTATAAATTCTAAAGAAAATAGTTCACTGAAGAGGCTGGGATCAAAAATCCCAACCTCATTTTTGCTTAGTTGCAAACCTATAATTTATTAGTAGATTAAACTGTTTGTTGGTATTTTAAAATTCAAAAAGCTACTTTTACCAAAACTTCTTTTCTCCATTCACAACATTAACCAATTTACTCAAATGTTGAAATCTTACAGATATAGGTTTACCAAATCGAGACTTAGTCTAGAGATTTCTATCCCACTGTTTTTTTTTCTTTATCTTAAAAAGTCAAGTAGAAGCCTATATAAGACTTAGGAACTAAAAAAGCCACCGAATGCGGTGACTTAATAGGGAGATTATTATGAAAAAGAAAAGTTTAGGATATTTGTTACAACAAGTTAGGAGGTCTTCTTGTAACTATCTATAGTATACCCGCCCTCTCTTAAACTAATCTTAAAAATCTCCTATGACCAAACACTTTCTAAAATATTGGTTTGTTCACGACCAGGACCTACTGAGAAAGTAGAAATACGAACCCCAACCAACTCGCTCACACGACGAACATAGTTACGCGCATTTTCAGGAAGATCTTCCAAATTACGAACTCCAGTAATGTCTTCTGACCAACCAGGCAATTCCTCGTAGATAGGTTTGCAACGTTTTAATTGCTCAAGACTAGCTGGGTAGTGGTCGATACGTTGACCATCGAGATCATAAGCCACACAAATTTTCACAGTATCCAAACCGCTCAAAACATCAATAGAATTCAATGAAAGATTGGTAATCCCAGATACACGGCGACTATGACGCATCACAACTGAGTCAAACCAACCCACACGACGTGGACGGCCAGTTGTTGTACCATACTCATGACCTACTTCACGAATGCGATTTCCCACTTCATCAAACAATTCAGTTGGGAAAGGTCCGTCACCTACACGACTCGTATAAGCTTTACATACACCTACAACCTTATCAATTTTACTTGGACCAACACCAGAACCAATTGTCACACCACCAGCGACAGGGTTTGAAGAAGTAACAAATGGATAAGTACCTTGGTCAATGTCCAACATGACACCTTGTGCACCTTCAAAAAGTACACGTTTACCGTTATCAAGTGCATCGTTCAAGATAACGGATGTATCTGTCACATACTGCTTGATTTGTTGGCCATACTCATAGTACTCTTCAAAAATATCATCAATTGAAATAGGGGTACTGTCATACAATTTTTCAAACAAACGATTCTTTTCCGAAAGATTCCGTTCCAAGCGTTCACGGAAAATATCCTTATCCAAAAGATCTGCAATTCGAATCCCTACACGAGCAGCTTTATCCATGTAGGCTGGGCCAATACCCTTGATAGTAGTCCCGATTTTATTGTCGCCCTTAGCTTCTTCTTGCAAACGGTCTAATTCAATATGATATGGCAAAATGACATGTGCACGATCAGAAATACGCAAGTTATCAGTTGTCACACCTTCCTCATGAAGATAGCTCAACTCTTTCACAAGGGATTTCGGGTTTACAACCATCCCATTCCCGATAACAGAGATTTTTTCAGGGAAGAAAATTCCAGATGGAATCAAGTGCAACTTAAATTTCTTACCATCAATCACAATTGTGTGACCAGCATTATCACCACCTTGGTAACGAGCAATCACCTCTGCATTAGCTGAAAGAAAATCTGTAATTTTCCCTTTACCTTCATCGCCCCATTGGGTACCTACAACAACAACTGAAGTCATAATTTTGTCTGAGCCGCTAGGCTCTTCCTTTCTCATATACATGGCAGGAGTCTCACCCGCAATCATATCTTACAATTTATTATAAGAAAAAAAGACCATTTTATCAAGAAGAAACACTGGAAAAGATTTGGAATTTCTGCAAATTATAAAATTTGAAACCTTATAATTTAAATAAAATCCTTAAAATTACAAATTCAATGCTCATTATTGTTCGTGATAAATGATATATATGAACCTCACTAGTTTAGAGTAGCACCCTCTAGCAAGAATTTATCTAGATACAGACGATAGGCCGTCTGGAAATGATATAGACAAAACTCTTTATCGCTTTTAATTCTAAATCTTATCAAGTAATAAAGTAAAAAACGAAGATGAAGTGATTCCCACTCAGCACAACTCTGACATAAAGAAGCATATTCTTGTTCAACTAGTTTCAAAAAGACAAATGCTCGTTCATAAAATTTTTGAAGCATATAAAAAATCCCTTTCTTATTATTAACACTAGTCTAACAGAAAAACGAACTAAAAAAGCTTCAAATCCTATAAAAGAAGAATTTAAAGCTAAACGAACTAAAAATAAAATATAAAGGTAATTATAGATGCCAAAATTAAGTTTTGAATTTTGAGAAGTTTACTTCATTTATAAAATCATAACTACCCGTCTAACGGGTGGTTTGCACCAGGGCTATAAGCCCAAATTACCAGCCAGCGCCTAAAGACGCTGGATAATTTCTTTAATCTTGAATATATTTCTTAATTGTGGCTTCATTAAGTCCCACTGTACTCACGTAGTAACCTTCTGCCCAAAAATGCCGGTTGCCAAACTTGTACTTGAGGTTGGCGTGTTTGTCAAACATCATGAGTGCACTTTTGCCTTTTAAATAACCCATGAAACTTGAAACACTTATCCTTGATGGAATATTTCTCCCAAACTACTTCGATATTAATTATAAATGATTTTTCGTCTATACTTAGGGGTGAACACAATGTGATATTTACACATCCACTTTGTGTGTGATAAACTATGTGCCTTTTGTGCCATATTTTTCTCCTTTCGCTTTACAATTGACTTGAATACCTTTATTGTATCGCGTTTGGAGTTTTTTTGGTATAACCTTCGACGCGCACCCGCATAGCAGGCGGTTTATTTGTCTCGCACCTGACGGAGCGAGACGGACTAATAGTCACATAATAAAAAAGAACACCAGTGGTGTTCTTTTTTATCTGACTCCGCCAGTAGGACTCGAACCTACGACATCATGATTAACAGTCATGCGCTACTACCAACTGAGCTATGGCGGATAAAAGCTAAGCGACTTCCATATCTCACAGGGGGCAACCCCCAACTACTTCCGGCGTTCTAGGGCTTAACTGCTGTGTTCGGCATGGGTACAGGTGTATCTCCTAGGCTATCGTCACTTAACTCTGAGTAATACCTACTCAAAATTGAATATCTATCAAATAATTAGAAAAACCATACGCTAAGTTTTCTCAGTTACTTTGGATAAGTCCTCGAGCTATTAGTATTAGTCCGCTACATGTGTCACCACACTTCCACTTCTAACCTATCTACCTGATCATCTCTCAGGGCTCTTACTGATATAAAATCATGGGAAATCTCATCTTGAGGTGGGTTTCACACTTAGATGCTTTCAGCGTTTATCCCGTCCCTACATAGCTACCCAGCGATGCCTTTGGCAAGACAACTGGTACACCAGCGGTAAGTCCACTCTGGTCCTCTCGTACTAGGAGCAGATCCTCTCAAATTTCCTACGCCCGCGACGGATAGGGACCGAACTGTCTCACGACGTTCTGAACCCAGCTCGCGTGCCGCTTTAATGGGCGAACAGCCCAACCCTTGGGACCGACTACAGCCCCAGGATGCGACGAGCCGACATCGAGGTGCCAAACCTCCCCGTCGATGTGAACTCTTGGGGGAGATAAGCCTGTTATCCCCAGGGTAGCTTTTATCCGTTGAGCGATGGCCCTTCCATACGGAACCACCGGATCACTAAGCCCGACTTTCGTCCCTGCTCGAGTTGTAGCTCTCGCAGTCAAGCTCCCTTATACCTTTACACTCTGCGAATGATTTCCAACCATTCTGAGGGAACCTTTGGGCGCCTCCGTTACCTTTTAGGAGGCGACCGCCCCAGTCAAACTGCCCGTCAGACACTGTCTCCGATAGGGATAACCTATCTGGGTTAGAGTGGCCATAACACAAGGGTAGTATCCCAACAACGTCTCCTTCGAAACTGGCGTCCCGATCTCATAGACTCCTACCTATCCTGTACATGTGGTACAGACACTCAATATCAAACTGCAGTAAAGCTCCATGGGGTCTTTCCGTCCTGTCGCGGGTAACCTGCATCTTCACAGGTACTAAAATTTCACCGAGTCTCTCGTTGAGACAGTGCCCAAATCATTACGCCTTTCGTGCGGGTCGGAACTTACCCGACAAGGAATTTCGCTACCTTAGGACCGTTATAGTTACGGCCGCCGTTTACTGGGGCTTCAATTCATACCTTCGGATTACTCCTAAGCACTCCTCTTAACCTTCCAGCACCGGGCAGGCGTCACCCCCTATACATCATCTTACGATTTAGCAGAGAGCTGTGTTTTTGATAAACAGTTGCTTGGGCCTATTCACTGCGGCTGACTTAAAGTCAGCACCCCTTCTCCCGAAGTTACGGGGTCATTTTGCCGAGTTCCTTAACGAGAGTTCTCTCGCTCACCTGAGGCTACTCGCCTCGACTACCTGTGTCGGTTTGCGGTACGGGTAGAGTATGTTTAACGCTAGAAGCTTTTCTTGGCAGTGTGACGTCACTAACTTCGCTACTAAACTTCGCTCCCCATCACAGCTCAATGTTATAGAACTAAGCATTTGACTCAATTCACACCTCACTGCTTAGACAGACACTTCCATTCGTCTGCTTTAGTTAGCCTACTGCGTCCCTCCATCACTACATACTCTAGTACAGGAATATCAACCTGTTGTCCATCGGATACACCTTTCGGTCTCTCCTTAGGTCCCGACTAACCCAGGGCGGACGAGCCTTCCCCTGGAAACCTTAGTCTTACGGTGGACAGGATTCTCACCTGTCTTTCGCTACTCATACCGGCATTCTCACTTCTATGCGTTCCAGCACTCCTCACGGTATACCTTCATCACACATAGAACGCTCTCCTACCATACCTATAAAGGTATCCACAGCTTCGGTAAATTGTTTTAGCCCCGGTACATTTTCGGCGCAGGGTCACTCGACTAGTGAGCTATTACGCACTCTTTGAATGAATAGCTGCTTCTAAGCTAACATCCTAGTTGTCTGTGCAACCCCACATCCTTTTCCACTTAACAATTATTTTGGGACCTTAGCTGGTGGTCTGGGCTGTTTCCCTTTCGACTACGGATCTTAGCACTCGCAGTCTGACTGCCGACCATAATTCATTGGCATTCGGAGTTTATCTGAGATTGGTAATCCGGGATGGACCCCTCACCCAAACAGTGCTCTACCTCCAAGAATCTTTATGTCGACGCTAGCCCTAAAGCTATTTCGGAGAGAACCAGCTATCTCCAAGTTCGTTTGGAATTTCTCCGCTACCCACAAGTCATCCAAGCACTTTTCAACGTGCCCTGGTTCGGTCCTCCAGTGCGTCTTACCGCACCTTCAACCTGCTCATGGGTAGGTCACATGGTTTCGGGTCTACGATATGATACTAAGGCGCCCTATTCAGACTCGGTTTCCCTGCGGCTCCGTCTCTTCAACTTAACCTCGCATCATATCGTAACTCGCCGGTTCATTCTA
>NZ_CABEIU010000002.1:0-12500 GCF_901543815.1 Streptococcus oralis | reverse complement strand
ACTGTTGAATCCGACGGAAGAATGGTACTTGAGAATCTTTCTACTTTTGTAGCAGTAGGAGTGAAAAATTGAATCCCTGTTTCTTCTTTACTAGTCTTAGGATTTTTATAAACACCAGACACCTCAATGATGCTACCATTTGGCTGATAGGTCAATTCTTTTACATTGTCTGCTGTAATTTCTTTTACCAATTCTGTATAGTTAATTTTTTCGCTTCGTCCAGCAGTATTTCCAGAGTAAAAATACTGGAATCCTGTCACTAGGAAGAAGATAATTAACAAGTATAGAAATGGATTTCTAACTAAACCATTATTTTGTTTTTTCATTAAAGAATGCTCTTTCTAATTTGAATAAACTTCTTCTTTCAATACTCCAACATAAGGAAGGTTACGATAATTTTCTTTGTAGTCCAAACCATATCCTACTACAAACTCATTTGGAATAGTAAAGCAAGTATAATCTGCCTCAATTTCAACAACACGTCCCTCTGGTTTGTCCAACAAAGTCGCAATTTTAACCGAAGCTGCTTCTCTTGCAATAAACATATCTTTCAAATTCTTCAAAGTTTGACCTGTATCGATGATATCTTCTACAAATAGAATATGTCTTCCCTTGATATCTTGAGTCACGTCTTGCTTGATATTGATCACACCACTACTTGCTGTTCCACCATGGTAGCTAGATACCATCATGAAGTCCATCTCAATATGCGTATCAATATGTTTGACCAATTCAGCCATAAAAGGAATTGATCCTTTCAAAATTCCAATAAGAATTGGATTTTTCCCCTCATAGTCTTTGGTTAGCTGCTCACCTAGCTTTTTAGCTGCTTCTGTAATTTCATCATGTGAAACGAGGATTTTTTTTATATCGTGTTCTAACATCTTTTTACCTATCTATTTTTTCTATATAAAGTACAGTGTTCATTATATCATTTTTCGTGTTTTTACTCAAATCACTGATAGCAATTCCCAAAATTGAGACAATTTCTCCAAATTGCTCAATAATAGGGGTTATTTTTCGTTTTTCAATAGGAATTTTCAAATCTATAAACAAACGTCTCAGTTTCTTTCGATGCCCATTCAGGATAAGAACATCGCCAGTTTTTCGACACCTAATATGTACAGGTGTTTCTCGTGAAACCGTTACTTTTTGAACAGAATCCCCTTCAATAGGGATACCAAAGGAAAATAAATAGCCCATATATCGAACTTGATTTTGATAGTATAACACAAGTTCATCTTCCTTTTCATCGGCCTGAGGACTGATTTTACAAACTCGAAAATATTGATACTCTTTTATCAATTCATAGCCATTTTTAAGAGAATGACGATACTGGCTTTTAGTTGCTAAAATCTGTCGAACTTCGGCAAACTGAGCCTTTGTCAGATTTAAGTCTGGAAATTGATTAAGATAGTTCTGGAGCAAGATTCCTTGAGTTTGTTGAGAGTATGAAAATAGCTCATTCAAATCTTCCACATCAATTTGTTTCGAAAGTTCCGTTATTGTTGCTTGGTAATCTGAAATTTCCCTTCCAAAATCTAAAAGGGCGGATTTAAGACAAGGATTTTCTTTTTCAAGTTCTGGTAAATACCTATTCCGAATGCGATTGCGAAAATAGGTATTTTCCTGATTTGTTTGATCTTCGAAATGAAAAATTAGTGGAAAATCTTTTTTATGAAAATGCAACAAGGGACGGATGATTTCAATATCATCAACGACTTGACTTTCTTTTATTCCTGTTAAATGACGTAGTCTACTTCCTCGAATCAAGCGCATCAAAATCGTTTCAACCTGATCATCTGCATGGTGGGCAGTGACCAAGGCAGTTGCTCCAACCTCTTTTATGATTTTCCTAAAAAAATCATAACGAAACTCTCGAGCACGCGCTTCTGAAAAGTCTCCTGAAAAGCTTGTGATATAAATAGGAAGTCCAGCTGCATCAGCTAACTTCCTTATTTCATTTTCCTCCCAGTCAGACTCACTTCTCTGCTTGTGATTGACATGTGCTAAAATCAACTCAATTCCCAACTCATTTTGATAAGTAGACAATAGCTGGAATAAAAACATTGAATCCAGTCCACCAGACAGAGCTAATACGATTTTAGAATGTTTTTTGAAATACTCTTTTCTGAGAAAATGATTTAAAAAATCCTGCTCCCTCATTTTAGAACCTCATAGACATCCTTAGCTATCTTAGCAATGGTGTCATAATCAGAATTTTTAGTGAAAATAGAGAGAACGAAAGGTGAGTCTGTAAAGACAATGGCAGTATCATGTTTGAACTCGTCGGCATCTCCAATTTTGTGAGCTACCTTAACCGAAACACCTTTCGCAATTCGTTGGTTATCAAAATTCGTCTTGCTTAGAGACTCTAGTACAAAGCCATTCTGATTATAAATAGCTTCCATGACCTTTCCAGCCATTTTTGAAGAAGCTAATTTATCATTCACATCCCAATCTTCACCCATAATGGTGGACATTTTTTCTTTAAAAGCCCCGTCAGATTGATTGGTCACATAATAACCTAAAATATTATGAGCAACATTGTCAGACTCTTTTGTTATCTTGGTAATTAACTGTTGGAGACTGTAATCTTTGTTGTCTCCTGTTTTAGGTAAACTACCACTACCTTCTGGTTTATAGGATCCGGGAAAGTTATTCACTTCTGGAATATACTTGAAGCTGCTATCCAGCGTATATTCCCCTTGATTTATCTTATCTTGAGCGTAATAAAGATAGGCTAGTTTCAAAATACTAGCTGCATAGAGTTTGCTGTCTTCATTCACCCCAGCCTCTTTACCTGTACTCAGTTGTTTAACATAAATAGAATAATTTTCATTCTGATAGTTGTTTGACAAGACTTCTTGAACTTTCTGGATACGATTATCTTCTTCTGAAACAAACTCTTTTGATACCCACCCAACTTGATCAATATGAAGAAATTCTTGTCCCTCAGCAAAGAGGGTTCTATCTACTGTTACGCGTTGATAGGGAGAGAGGGATGAAGAAATTTCTTTAGCACCATAAGGACTGTTATAGATAACAAACCCCGGTTCCAACCATACTTGTCTATTTTGAGTTTGAACTTGACTTTGATCATAGACCAAGCGCTTATCTGCAAGGATAAACTGGTGATTATCTAATTTAAAAACAGGAATACCTTGTCTATTCAAACGCCATTCTACGATTTTAAAGGTGGTTCCAGGAGTCAATTTTCCAGACTCCTTAACAAGATCTTCATTAGCATAAATAACTGTCTCTCCATATACCATTGGGGATTCCAGGGTTTCTTTATAGTAGAATCCATGATCAGACTCAGTTAGGTAATAAATTTCTTGTGAAGAGTAAGGAAGCTGTTTTTCCGTGCTAACTACTCTTGAAGTTATGATAAAAACAGATAGTAGCGATAACACTACTAAGAACTTACGCATTCTTCCCTTCCCTTTCTTCTTGTAATCGTAATAAATGGTTTTTAGCTGCCAATTCCTCTAATTTTTCATCTGATAAACTTAAAAATTGTTCAACAACTTCTAATAAATTTTCCATGACTTTACCTCGGAAGCAAATCAGGAATGGTGTAAATTACTTCTCGTTTCTTTGAGTAATAGTACTTGGCGCGTGCATATTTTGCTACATAGTCTTCATCTTTCAACTTTGCAGCAAAAGCGGCTTCCTTATCCTTCTCATCACTAAGAGTTTGGTACTGCTCTTTCAACTCTGTTAATTGCTGACGACGTTGTAATAACTGATTATAGCTTTGAGCCAAGTTATAAGTTGGTAAAATAAACAACAAAATCATCAAAATAAGGACCCAACCCATAAAACGATTTCGTTTTTGTCTCTCCTTCATCAGGTAACGACGACGTTGATGTTCATTTTGAATAAAAGAATTATTCATCTGTACAATATTTTTAGACATTTTCTTCTACCCGTGTTTCACTGATAATTTCATACATGCCAGCTGCATCTTCTTTTTTTGTACTATCTTTCATCTCCAGTACTTTAACAAGCAACAACTTATTTCCAAAACGAATTTCAACTTGGTCATCAACTTTTAAATCCGTTGAACTTTTGGCCAAGATTCCGTTCACCTTGATTCTACCTTTATCTGCTACTTCTTTTGCGACTGTGCGACGCTTAATAATTCGTGATACTTTTAAATACTTGTCTAATCTCATTTTTATTACCTCAAATTATTATTGTACCATTTTTATCCTTTTTATAGAAGAAAAACGTCAAAGAGAATTAGCTTCCTTTGATTCTTTTATCTCTAATAAACCTTCTCCAAAAATCAGCAGACCTTCTAAAATTTCATAATCCTTCTTGTTTCGGACATCGAATATGACTTCCATTAATCCTCTATTCTCCGCTATAGCTGCTTTTAAGTTCGTTGCAGATAAGGCTTTAAAATAATCTTGAGCCAAGAACAGTCGTTGAGTGACTTTTTCAAATTGAACTGTAATCTTATTTTCTTTTCTCTCCACACGTTCTACAAAGACCTTATCCAAGTATGACTTGACCAAACCAATCTCTAAAAGATATGCTACTACATCTGGGTATTCTCCAAAGCGATCTATCAATTCTTCTTGTAGTTCTTCATAGTTGACACGGTTGTCAATTTGACGAATTTTTTTGTAAATTTCAATCTTATGGCGTTGGTCAGAAATATAAGTGTCAGGAAGATAGGCATCAATTTGTAAAATCAACTCAGAATTTCCTTTGGTTCTTTTATTCCCGTTGCCGTTTCGTTTAGCAATAGCTTCCTCTAGTAACTGAGAATACAATTCAAAACCAACAGAATCAATGAAACCAGACTGGGACTTTCCTAGGAGATTTCCTGCTCCACGAATCGAAAGGTCTCGCATCGCAATCTTAAATCCTGAGCCCAATTCTGTAAATCCCTTAATCGCTTCTAATCTCTTCTCAGATACTTCACTAATTGATTTTTCTGGACGATACATAAGATAAGCATAAGCAATGCGATTACTACGACCAACTCTTCCTCTTAATTGATACAAGGTTGACAATCCCATATGGTCTGCATTTTCAATAAATAAAGTATTGGCATTTGGAATGTCTACCCCTGTCTCAATAATAGTAGTCGTCACCAAAATATCATATTGTCCTTCAATAAAGTTCAATAAAGTATTTTCCAACTGAATTTCACTCATTTGTCCATGAACATACCCAATCGAAGCCTCTGGAATCAACCCCTGTAATTCTGAAACCTTCTGGTCAATCGTGTCAACTTTATTGTAAAGATAGTAAACTTGACCTCCACGCTCCATTTCACGCAAGACAGCATCACGAATCACACTATCATTTTTCTCCAATACATAGGTTTGTACTGGATAGCGATTGGTTGGAGGAGTTTCAATAACAGACAAATCTCGGATTCCCAGCATAGACATGTGGAGAGTACGAGGGATTGGCGTAGCTGTCAAGGTTAGGACATCCACTTGTTTCTTTAACTCTTTCAAAGTTTCCTTATGCTTGACACCAAATCGTTGTTCTTCATCAATAATCATCAATCCCAAATCTGAAAACACAACATCTTTTGACAAAACACGATGCGTTCCAATCAAAATATCGACTTGACCATTCTTTAGTTTTTCAAGTGTTTCTGCCTGCTCTTTTTTACTTCTAAAGCGACTCAACACATCAATATTAACAGCAAAATTTTGGAATCGTTCCTTAAAATTCGTATAGTGTTGTTGTGCTAAAACCGTCGTCGGAACTAGAACGACAACCTGTTTGTGATCATTGACCGCCTTAAAGGCAGAACGCATTGCAACCTCAGTCTTCCCAAAACCAACATCTCCAACCAGAAGTCGATCCATGGGATGAGAATCTTGCATATCTTTCTTGATTTCCTCAATACTACGAAGTTGATCATCCGTTTCAACATAAGGGAAGGCATCATCAAAAGCATGTTGATCTTCATCATCAGCTGAGAAAGCAAAACCCTTCAACTGACTACGTTCAGAATAGAGTTTGATTAAATCGTCAGCTATATCCTCTACCTGGTTCTTAACTTTTTGCTTGGCCTTTTTGAAATGACCATCATTTAATTTATTTAGTTTAGGAGGTTTCCCATCACTTGAAACATATTTGGACAGTAACTGAATCTGTTCTACTGGGATGGAAATTTGGTCACCATTTTGATACTGTACACTGACATAATCACGGTGAATGCCTTTGATTTCAATTGTTTCGATTCCTAGATATTGACCAATTCCATGGATATGGTGAACAACGTAGTCCCCTTTTTCAAGTTCATTATAATCTTTTAATCGCTCTGCATTTGAAGCATGTTGTCTTCTAAAACGACGTTTTAATTTCTTTTGAAAAATCTCATGTTCAGTAATCAAGAGAATTTTTTCATCTACAAAATGAAAACCATGTCTTAGATTACCTTCAATCAAGTTTACAGATTCTTTACAGATACTTGACTTATTTCTAGAATCCAATTTGATCTGGTATTCCTCTAAAACATCCTCCAATGTTTTACTTCCCATTGAATTGCTAGACTGCAAGATAATAGTGTAGTCCATTTTTTTATATCGCTCAATTTCTTCTTTAAGAAAAGAAAACTGATTGAAGAATTCTTGCATGGGGTATTGATTAAATTGATAAATGTGATCAAACTTGAGATTTCCTAAGCCCTTTTGCAGATTAGAGAAAAAGGTAACTGGACTTTGTTTTTTATAGGTTTGCTCTGTATCTGCAAAATACTGCATCTCAGAAAATGATTTACCATTCTGTAAATCTTCTGTAAAGTATTGCGCTAATTCTCTTTCAAAGGCTTCATACTGATTCATCAATTTTTGATAATCATCAAAGAATACTGGTATATCTTTTTCAATATAATCAAAGACAGTCCATGTTTTATCGTAACATAAGGACAAAAACTTGCGACTATCTGAATGTACTTGTTTTTGATGAAAACTTGACAAAATTTCTTCTAAATAGGATTTTAAAATTGGTGATAGAGTCTTCGAAAGTTGCTTTTCTAAAGCTGACTGACCTCGTTGATAATCCTTTTCTCTCAAAAGCATATCACTAGCTGGAAAGATGGCAAGTTCTGTCTGATTTTCTTTTGATAATTGTGTTTCGACTTCAAAAGTACGAATACCATCTACTTCATCACCAAAAAACTCGATTCGGAAAGGTTCTAACTGAGACATCTCAAAAATATCTAAAATATCTCCTCGAATACTAAACTCACCTTGGGTCTGTACTTGAGTAACTTTTCGATAACCGATTTCCTTTAATTTGTGAAGAAGGTCATGTTGGTCATATTCTTCACCAACTACAATCCTTATAATACTTTCTTTAAATCCAGTTGGAGAAGGTAAAATCAATCGACTTGCTGCGATATTACAAACTAAAATCCCTTTCTTAGACGGATCATTCAAAAAACGCAAGGCCTCAACCCGCGAAATGATTTTTTCTTGCGAAGACATCAAAAACTCTACCATAGGAGAGTCATCTACCAAAAAAGGATAGACAACTTCCTCTCCTAAGAGAGAAAGAAGATCACTGATAATTCGTTCTGCTTCTCCATAAGTTGAAGTCAGTAACACAATCTTATTTTCTTTTTCTAGACTGCTTGCAATTGCAATAGCCTTGGTAGACGTTGATAAACCAAGAATTAGTTGTCTTTTCTTATTTATCAGATTTTGATGCCATTTTTTTATCTGGTCATTTTCTGAGAATAAATCTAATAAAGTCACCATTTAGCCGTTATACCTCTGCATTGTTTTCTCAAAGTTTTTCTCTTGTAAATAGTAGTTTACAACATCGTCAACCTTGTCAATTGACTGTAAAATACCTACATAGTCATCTTGATCAAACTTACTTAAAACATGGTGAACAACTGACATGCCTTTTTTGGGTCTTCCAATTCCTATTTTAACACGGTTAAATACTTGGGTTCCAATATGTTGAATAATAGACTTGATACCATTATGGCCACCTGCTGATCCCTTTGCTCTTAAACGAATTTTCCCAACTTCCATGTCAAGGTCATCGTAAATAACGAGTAAATCTTCAATATCCAAACCATAGTAAGTCAATAGAGCATGAACTGCTTTTCCACTTTCATTCATAAATGTTGTTGGTTTGACAAGATAAATTTTTTCGCCATTGAGGAAAAAAGAGGCTAGGTCAGCTTGAAATATCTTGTCGTGTGTAAAGGTGACGTTTTGTTTTTTAGCTAGTTGGTCAATCAACATAAAGCCAACATTGTGCTTGGTTTCAAAATATTTATTCCCTGGATTTCCTAATCCAACAAGTAATTTAGTCATTTATTTTCCTTTCAAAAGCCAAAAGGGTTGGAATTTTTTTCCAACCTAATTGACACTATTTGTTAAATGTTATTAGACATTAAAGCGGAATTCCATGATATCGCCATCTTGAACGATATATTCTTTTCCTTCTTCACGCAAGCGCCCAGCTTCTTTTACAGCCTTTTCAGATCCATATTTCACTAGATCCTCATATGACATGGTTACTGCACGAATAAAACCTTTTTCAAAGTCTGAGTGGATAATACCAGCTGCTTGAGGAGCTTTCATACCACGCTTAAAGGTCCAAGCGCGAACTTCTTTTTCACCAGCTGTGAAGTAAGTTCCAAGTCCAAGTAAGTGGTAAGCAGCTCGAGTCAACTTATCAACACCTGATTCTGTCAAGCCAAGTGCTTCAAGAAACTCTTGCTTATCTTCATCATCTAACTCGGAAATTTCTTCCTCAGCACGCGCAGAAATAACTACTACTTCTGCATTTTCTGTCGCTGCAAATTCTCGAATTTTTTTAACATAGTCGATAGAATCTGGATCTGAAACTACATCCTCATCCACATTAGCAACATAAAGAACTGGTTTAGTGGTCAAAAGGAAGAGTCCTTTGACTACTTTTTGTTCCTCATCCGTGAATTCAATGGTACGTGCTGATTTTCCATCTTCAAGGACTGGTTTAATTTTTTGAAGGACGTTAAACTCTGCCACAGATTCCTTATCTTTTTGCGTACGTGCCATCTTTTCTACACGCGCATAGCGTTTATTTACTGACTCTAGGTCAGCAAGAATCAACTCCAAGTTAATGGTATCAATATCTGCAAGTGGATCCACAAAGGCGTCTTCACGTCCTTGCTCACGCATAACATTTTCATCATCAAATGCACGAACAACATGAACAATCGCATCTACTTCACGGATGTTAGCCAAGAATTTATTTCCTAGCCCTTCTCCTTTTGATGCTCCTTTTACAATCCCTGCAATATCTGTAAATTCAAATGTTGTTGGGACTGTCTTTTTAGGTGTAATCATTTCCGTTAGTTTTTGTAGGCGTTCATCTGGAACTTCCACCATCCCAACGTTTGGATCAATAGTCGCAAATGGGTAGTTTGCCGCCTCTGCTCCTGCTTTTGTAATTGCATTAAAAAGGGTTGATTTACCAACGTTTGGCAAACCAACGATACCTGCTGTTAAAGCCATAGTTTCTCATTCTCCGTTCTCATTTCAATCCCTAACATTATAACACAAAAAGGGAAAACTTGCTAACCCTCTAACTAAGGGTTCTTAGTCAATAATCTTATTCATTTTTCGTTCAAAATCATAGCGACTCATCATGACAAGGTGGTCACAATTGCTACATTTGATTTTGATATCTGCCCCTACGCGTGTAATTTCCCAACGATTAGCTTTTTTTCCTGTTGATTTAATTGTGCAAGCATGTGGTTTTTTCATCTCAACAAAATTTCCAACTTGATACATACTACTCTCCTTTTCTTTTTTGATTATATCATAAAAGAGGCGAGCCAGGCTCAACCTCTTTAACTTAATTTGTACGAACTGGTGTGATGAGCTGCATGAAGTCTTCGTCAGTATCTGCTGGCACAAGAGTAAATGGACGAACAGCTGAGATAAAGCTAATAGTTACCTTTTCACTATTTAAAGCCTTGAGAGAATCAATCAAGTAAGTTGGGTTGAAACTAATAGTTAAATCATCACCAGTCACCTGCTCCGTATCGATTTCTTCGTTTACTTTACCAACTTCTGGAGAGTGAACATGGGCGCTAACAACACCACCTTTAATTTCAAGCTTCACAGTACCATTTTGAGTCGCACTTGATAAGAGGCGAGCACGTTCCATAGATTGACGCAAATTAACGACATCAAAAGTAATTGTAGTGTTAAAGTCTGTTGGAATCAAACGATCTGTATCAGGATAATTACCTTCTAATAGACGGGTGTAGAAGCTAATATTTTCGCTTCTAAAGAGGATTTGATTATTTGCAAAGAAAATCTCTACAGTTTCAATATCATCTGTAAATACCGCTGAGAATTCGCGTAGAGAACGACTAGGAATTACTACATCGAAATCATCACCATTTTTTTCAAGAGTCAATTTCTTTTGACTAAGGCGGTGTGAGTCTGTCGCAACTGTTTTTAGTTCTTTGTGTTGGCTCAATACGAAGTGGACACCTGTTAAGATTGGACGACTTTCTTGTGTACTTGCAGCAAAAGCTGTTTCATTGATAATTTTCTTGAGTAGTTTGGTTTCAAGAACCAAAGGTGTGCTAGCTGAAATTTCTTGGATTCGTGGATACTGTTCGCTATCTTTACCTTTTAGGGTAATTTCTGATTTGCCACTGGTTAAGACAATTTGTTTTTGTTCAATCTCTTTGAAATCTAGCGTTACATCTGGAAGACTAGATACAACATTGATAAAGAAAGAAGCTTCAAGAAGAATCGAACCTAAGGAAGTAATCAAAAGACCTGCATCTTCATTCTTTTGAGAAATGAAATTTTCAATGGAAATTTGACCATTTGAGCCAATTAAAGTAATACCTTCATTGGTAACATCAATTTTGATGGTTGATAAAATTGGAATAGCATTTTTGGAGCTAATTGCTCGTTTTGTGGTATTTAGGGCTTGTAGAAATAAATTTTTATTAATTGAAAAATGAATCATGGATTCTCCTTTATTTATTTTTAGTATTAGAAGGATAATAGAAATAATAGAGTGTGTGAATTCTGTGGAAAACTGATTTCTATTTAATGACTTCAAGCTTTTTAGCTTGTTTAAAAAATGTGGATAAAAAAGATAAGAAAGGAAAAGTTATCCACAAGCTACTTAATTTTCTTTTTGATTGCTTCTATTTCTAAACGTAAATTGTCGTCTTCGTCAATCAAGGATTTAATTTTAGCATGGGCATGAATAACGGTGGTGTGATCCTTTCCTCCGAATTCTTTTCCGATTTTTGGAAGACTATTATCTGTCAGTTCTCTAGCTAGATACATAGCAACCTGACGTGCCAAAACGATGTTTTGAACTCGTCTTGTACCCTTCATTTCTTTGACACTCACTCCATAAAAATTCCCCACTTCAGTTTGTATTTTGTCAATTGGAATGACTAGCATTTGGCTAACATCTTGCTTGCGCGCTCTAATAGCTTCTGCCGCAATATCAATGCTGATATCCTTAATCTTCTTCACTCTGGCAATTAAAGTGATATCGTTGATCGCTCCTTCAAGTTCTCGAACATTTGAATCGAATTGACCTGCTAGGTATTCTAGTGTATCGCTTTGAAAATTATAGTCCAAATGTTCCGTTTTACTCTGAAGAATGGCGATACGTGTCTCAAAGTCAGGTGGTGTGATATTTTGAGTCAAGCCCCAGCTAAAGCGCGTGACAAGTCTTTCCTCAAGGCCCTCTAAATGTTTAGGACTTCGGTCACTAGTCAGAACGATTTGTTTTTGATTGCTATGAAGAGCATTGAAGGTATTGAAAAATTCTTCTTGAGTTGCAACTTTTTTACCGCTGAGAGATTGGATATCATCGATCAGTAAGAGATCAAGGCTACGGTAAGTCTTTTTGAATTTCTCCATTTCCCCAAGTCTCAGGTGTTCAAGAAAATCATTGATAAAACTTTCAGCAGGAATATACTTAACCCGAGCTTCAGGAATATTTTTTAGAATTTCATTTCCGATAGCATTCAGTAAGTGGGTTTTCCCTAGTCCAGGACCACCATAAATGAAAAGGGGATTATAAGTCAAGGCGAGATCTTCGGAAACAGCCAGAGCAGCAGACTTAGCCCAGATATTCCCATCTCCTTGAATAAAGTTATCAAAGGTATATTTTTCCTTCAATCCTGTTTCAGAATATGGAATAGCAAGATTGGCCTGTGAAGCAACATAATGATTGCTATTTTCAGAATCCATGACATAGGTTGAAGATTCTTCCTCAGGCTTTGTTAAGACAAATTGAGTTTTTATTTCAGTATCATAAACTTCAAAACCAGCAGCCACAATGATATCTTTGAGTTGTTTTTTCCAAACCATTTCCATTTCAGGTCTAGGTAAAAAGATAGTAGCTACATTTCCCTCCACTTTTATGAGTTCAGCAGGTGTGGCATAGAAATCGTACATGGAACGTGTCAATCTTTCTTGAGCCAATTCCAAGATTTGATTCCAAAATTGTTTTTCTTTCAC
>NZ_CABEIU010000001.1:0-8232 GCF_901543815.1 Streptococcus oralis | reverse complement strand
GTGCCACCAGCGGTTGATGGCCTTGAAACAGCTCCTGTTCGTCACAAGACAACTGTAGCGGCTGCTGATATGCAAGCAGCGGTGGAGGCTTATCTAGGACTTTAAGACAGAGAGAGTAAACTCGGTTGGGAAACCAACTGAGTTTCTTTTCATCAGGAGGAAGGATTGTTTAAGAAAAATAAAGACATTCTTAATATTGCATTGCCAGCTATGGGTGAAAACTTTTTGCAAATGCTCATGGGAATGGTGGACAGTTACTTGGTCGCTCACTTGGGCTTAATCGCTATTTCAGGTGTTTCAGTGGCTGGCAATATTATCACGATTTATCAGGCGATTTTCATCGCTCTGGGAGCTGCTATTTCCAGTGTTATTTCAAAAAGTATGGGGCAGAAAGATCAGTCGAAGCTGGCTTATCACGTGACAGAGGCTCTCAAGATAACCCTATTGCTGAGTGGGCTTTTAGGCGCTTTATCCATCTTTGCTGGGCAAGAGATGATAGGACTTTTGGGAACTGAGCAGGCTGTGGCCGAAAGTGGTGGACTCTACCTATCTTTAGTAGGCGGATCGATTGTTCTCTTGGGCTTGATGACCAGTTTGGGTGCCTTGATTCGTTCAACGCATAATCCACGTCTACCTCTCTATGTTAGTCTTTTATCCAATGCCTTGAATATTCTTTTTTCCAGTCTAGCTATTTTTGTTCTTGATATGGGGATAGCGGGTGTTGCTTGGGGGACTATTCTGTCTCGTTTAGTTGGTCTTGTGATTTTGTGGTCGCAATTAAAGCTACCTTTTGAGAAACCGACTTTTGGTTTAGATAAGAATTTGTTGACTTTGGCTATACCGGCAGCAGGAGAACGTCTCATGATGAGAGCTGGAGATGTCGTCATCATTGCCTTAGTTGTTTCTTTTGGGACGGAGGCAGTAGCTGGAAATGCAGTCGGAGAAGTCTTGACCCAGTTTAACTACATGCCTGCCTTTGGCGTCGCTACGGCAACGGTCATGCAGGTGGCTCGAGCAGTTGGAGAGAATAACTGGAAAAGAGTAGACAAGGTAAGCAAGCAAACCTTTTGGCTTTCTCTACTTCTCATGTTGCCCTTAACTTTCAGTATCTATGCCTTAGGGATACCACTAACTCATCTCTATACGACGGATTCTCTAGCTGTTGAGGCTAGTGTTCTAGTGACACTTTTCTCTCTACTAGGAACTCCTATGGCGACAGGGACAGTTATTTATACGGCAGTTTGCAGGGATTGGGGAATGCTCGCCTTCCCTTTTATGCGACAAGTATTGGGATGTGGTGTATCCGCATAGGGACAGCCTATCTGATGGGTATTGTTCTTGGTTGGGGCTTGCCTGGTATTTGGGCAGGGACTCTCTTGGATAATGGTTTTCGCTGGTTATTTCTTCGTTACCGTTACCAACGTTATATGATGTTGAAAGGATAGGAGATGCAAAAATAGCCTTTATTTGGGATTTAGACGGGACTTTATTGGACTCTTACGAAGCGATTTTATCAGGGATTGAGGAGACTTTTGGTCAGTTTTGCTATTCCTTATGATAAGGAGAAAGTGAGAGACTTTATCCTCAAGTATTCTGTGCAGGATTTGCTGGAGCAGGTGGCAGAAGAGCGAAAGTTGGATGCGGAAGTGCTCAATCAGGTGCGTGCCCAGAGTCTGTCTGAGAAGAATGCTCAGGTAGTTTTTGATGCCAGGTGCGCGTGAAGTGCTAGCTTGGGCAGACCAAGCAGGGATTCAGCAGTTTGTCTATACTCATAAGGGGGACAATGCTTTTACTATCCTAAGAGACTTGGGGTTGGAGTCTTATTTCACAGAGATTCTAACCAGTCAGAGTGGTTTTGCACGCAAGCCCAGTCCAGAAGCGACTAACTATCTGCTAGACAAGTATCAGCTGAATCCTGAGAAGACCTATTATATAGGGGACCGGACTTTGGATGTGGAATTTGCCCAGAATAGCGGTATTCAAAGCATCAACTTTTTAGAATCTTCTTTTGAAGGCAACCACATGATTCAAGCACTGGCAGATATTCTTCATATTTTTGAGAGTAAGTAACGATAAGATTGTGTCAGTTGTGTGACAGAGACCTAACAAACTATTTCAAGTAATCGAGTTTGGTTACAAGGAATAGACAGTTCTATTAATGGCCCGAGAGGGCTTTTTTTTCTGCTTTTTTTGTGTTATGATAGACGGGTACTCATTTGAAAGGAATATGAACGAATGAAGAAAAGAATGATTTGGCCTCAACAGTAGCCTTGTCATTTGCCCCAGTATTGGCAACCCAAGCAGAAGAAGTCCTTTGAACTGCACGTAGTGTTGAGCAAATCCAAAACGATTTGACTAAACGAACAACAAACAAGCTATACAGTACAGTATGGTGATACCTTGAGCACCATTGCAGAAGCCTTGGGTGTAGATGTCACGTTCTTGCAAATTTGAACAAATCACCAATATGGACTTGATTTTCCCAGATACTGTCTCACTACAACTGTCAATGAGGCAGAAGAGGTAACGGAAGTTGAAATCCAAACTCCTCAGCAGATGCTAGTGAGAAGTGACAACTGCGACAGCTGATTTGACGAAAAATCAAGTGACAGTCGATGAAAAAACAGTTCAAGTAGAAGACCTTTCTCAACCGATTGAGGAAGCTCCAACTGTAACAGAGACTGAAAAACCAACAGAAGTAGCGCCAAGTTCAGAAGTTTCTGAGACAGCGACAGTTGCTGAGGAGACACCATCTACAGAAACACCTGTAGCTGAAGAAACAGCTGAAACGACTCCAGCGGAAGCACCAGTAGCAGAAACAACTCGCCTAGTTGAAGAAGAAGCTCCTCAAACTGCGAATCCAGCTACCGAAGAAACGGCAGCACAACTCCAGCAGAAGCACCAGTAGCAGCTGCTCCAGCAACTGAAACGCCTGCTGATACAACAGGAACAAGTGCAGCAGAAGAAACAACAAATTCTGATACTACAACTTTGACTTATCAAGCAGAGCAAAGCCAAGCTCCTTCAAGAACTTATTCAGCTCCAGCGGCTCCTGACTATGCAGGACTTGCTGTAGCTAAGTCTGAGAATGCTGGTCTTCAACCACAACTGCAGCCTTCAAAGAAGAAATTGCCAATTTGTTTGGAATTACATCCTTTAGCGGCTACCGTCCTGGTGACAGTGGAGACCATGGTAAAGGATTGGCCATCGACTTTATGGTCCCAGTGAGTTCAGCACTTGGTGATCAAATCGCGGAATACGCGGTTCAAAATATGGCTAGCCGTGGTATCAACTACATCATCTGGAAGCAACGTTTCTACGCTCCATATGATAGTAAATATGGACCAGCCTACACGTGGAATCCAATGCCGGATCGTGGTAGTGTGACCGAAAACCACTATGACCACGTTCACGTATCAATGAATTAAGAATAATAAGAAGCTATACATTAAAAGTGTAGCTTCTTTTTGTGGTAAAAATAGTGTCGATAAGTGAAATAAAATCTAAAACATGTTAAAATGTAAGCGGATACAAAACTATACTAACGCTTTTAAGCATAGAGAGAAAGGATGAAGTGAATGACAAATCGATTAAAAACTCCATTTGAGAAAACAAGAGATGATTTTGAAGAGGAATTTTGTGGTGAAATTGTCGAATTCTTGATTTTTACCCTCCAAAATGTAACTGGGGGCCGCTTCTTTAAAAGATGGTTGTAAAATGCCGTCCGTTCATTTTAAAGCTAGTGTCAATGTTGCAACCCAGGAATTTTCTGAACGTGAGGGACGTTTGGAATGGGTATTGACTCCTGAGGAATTTGAAGAAAAGAGATGGGGCTTTAGTTTTGAACCCTACAAAATTCATCATATCAAATGTCAAAAAACGCCCCTTCATGGAGTTAGAGCCATATATGTCAGAAGTAGCTAATAACTGCTACCACTTGCTGGAATACCTAGATGACCAATCCTCAGACTCTAGGTTAGAGACCTTGATTGAAACCTATCAAAAACCGGTCATCATTCAAGACGATATTGGCGAATTCACCTTAAACAGAGCCTATTCTTGGTTTGAAGGATTTATCACTTACGAGGGTGGTAAGATTCATGCTATCTTTGCTGCGAGTGCAGATGAAAGTCTCCCTCCAAGTTTTTTGATGATCTAAAGAAATTTATGGGAACTTTCCAAGTTCAAGATACTCGGATTAAAGACTATATTGTCAAAGAACTGTGGGAAACAGCTCAAGACTGGATAGATTCAGATGAAAATGATGTGAGTTAACAGAAGAGTATTTTACCAACTCTCTTTCCTTAAGTGAACTATCGATCAACGAAGACGGGGAATTGACCCCTCTACTATGATGATAGCGAGGAAATTTTTGCAGGCCATGCCATCGAAGTTGTCATTGATAAAGAGGGAGAAATCTTCGAGCAGATTTGGTAGGTTAGTGCTGGATTTTATCTAGAATATAGAAATAATAGCCTTTTGGGATTGAAACCAAGAGGCTATTTTTCGTGAGTAAGCAAAATAGTTGCGTTTTTAATCTTTCTGTAATATACTTGATAGCTCAATAGTTGATAAATCAAGTGTACGCAAGGAGGTAGAAATGAAAAAAATTAACGACTTACTGTACCAGCTCCATTTAACAGATCAGATGATCACTCAACTTTTTGAGAAACAATTGGGAATTAGTTTGACCCGCTATCAAATCTTGCAGTTTTTACTGCAGCAGTCACCCTGCAACCAGATTGCCGTTCAGGAGAAGTTGCAAATCGACCAGGCGGCCTTGACCCGTCATTTTAAGATACTAGAGTCAGAGGGCTATGTCAGTCGCAAGCGTAATCCGGCCAATCAGCGAGAAGTCTTAGTTGAATTAACCCAAGAAGCCAAGAATCAACTCTTAGTCAGTCCGCCTAAACATCATTTGCGAGTGAAGGAACAGATGGAGAGCATCTTATCGACAGCCGAGCAGAAAGAGCTAACAACTTTACTGACGAAACTAGTGTCAGGTCTAGAAAAATAGAATTTTAAGGAGAAAACGATGTCAATCATTACTACTATTTTAGCAACCCTTGTTGCCCTCGAACATTTTTATATCTTTTATTTGGAGAGTATGGCAACCCAATCAGATGCAACCAGCCGAGTCTTTAATATGGACAAGGAAGAGTTGACTAGACCCTCTGTCACCTCACTGTTTAAAAACCAAGGGATTTATAATGCTTTGATAGGTGTCTTTCTCTTGTATGGGATTTATTTCTCACAAAGTTTGGAAATTGTGACTATCTTTGTTTTATTTGTGCTTGGTGCAGCGATCTATGGTTCTCTGACAGCAGACAAGAAGATTATTCTGAAGCAAGGTGGGCCTGCTATTTTGACTCTGCTGAGTATGTTACTTTTGAAATAAGAAAACCAGCGTTTTGAACGACGCTGGTTTTTGTATGCTCTTATCCATTTCGACGTTTACGAGCTAGTAGGGCTCTGTAAAAGAAGATGTGATTGTTTTGGATATAGGGAAGGATTGAAAAACTAGCAATCCCAAAAGTAATCCAGTTGAGGAAGTACCAAGGGAGTAGTTGTAAGTCGAGGAGAAAGCGTTGGAACTTGTATCCTTTCATCAAGAAACGGCTGGTTTTCAGGATTTGATGGGGTTTAGCCTGTCCTAAATCCAGAGTGTCGCAGAGGAGGAATTCTACCTGCGAGTAAGCATAATGTTGCGGTACGTAGAGGAGATTGCCCACAATCATCAAGATGAGGCTCGCGAAAAAGTAGAGCCCAAAGGTCATAAGGAATTGCTCGGTTTCAACGGATGAGAGGTCAAGATTAGGAAATTCAGGATGTAGGGCAACAAATCTTCGAGCCAAGAGATTGCTATAAAAAAGAAAATAAACGCCTACTAAGTTTGGAATGCTCCATAAAAAAAGGTAGAAACGTTTGAGGAGCAGAGTCAGGAAGGTTTGCGAGAAGCGCTCTTCAGCAAAGAGAGCCAGGCTTGATTTTACTGAGAGTTCCGTATCAGGATCCTTGAGGAGTCTGAGTGTCGTAAAGGCAGCGCTTGCTAGAAAAATCGAGCTCAAAAAAGAAACCACTAGTGGGAAGAGATAGGCTTGGAGCACTTGTGCCAGCATGCTGAAAAAGGATTGCTCTAAAACACTTTCTTGGAGACGAGCCAAGGGGTTGAGAAAGCCTGATAAGATGACCAGTATGCTAGGTAAGAGATAGACGAGAAAGAGGCGGGGATTCTCAGCCTGAAATTGCCTCGTCTGCAGGCGAATGGTTTTTAAATCAATTTTTGGGTATTTCATTCTTTCATTATACCATAGTTCGTGACAGTTACTAGTTTTTTTGATAAAATCATACAGTATGCCTTTGGGCACAAAGTATGAACTGGGACTGTCTTTCCCAGCTTCGGAGGTAGAAAATGTCAGATTCACCAATCAAATATCGTTTGATTAAGAAAGAGAAACACACAGGAGCTCGTCTGGGAGAAATCATCACCCCGCATGGTACTTTTCCAACGCCTATGTTTATGCCAGTTGGGACCCAAGCTACTGTAAAAACCCAGTCACCAGAAGAGTTGAAGGAGATGGGATCAGGAATTATCCTCTCTAATACCTATCATCTATGGCTTCGTCCTGGAGATGAACTCATCGCACGCGCAGGTGGTCTCCACAAATTTATGAACTGGGATCAACCAATTTTGACAGATAGTGGTGGCTTCCAGGTTTATTCCCTAGCAGATAGCCGAAATATCACCGAAGAAGGAGTAACCTTTAAAAACCATCTCAATGGTTCCAAGATGTTCCTATCGCCAGAGAAAGCCATATCTATTCAGAATAATCTGGGCTCAGACATCATGATGTCTTTTGATGAATGTCCTCAGTTTTACCAACCTTATGACTACGTTAAGAAATCAATCGAGCGTACTAGCCGTTGGGCTGAGCGTGGTTTGAAGGCTCACCGTCGCCCACATGACCAAGGTTTGTTTGGAATTGTTCAGGGAGCAGGATTTGAAGACCTTCGCCGTCAGTCAGCTCATGACCTTGTGAGCATGGACTTCCCTGGCTACTCTATTGGTGGTTTGGCAGTGGGAGAAACGCACGAAGAAATGAATGCAGTCTTGGACTTCACAACTCAACTTCTTCCTGAAAACAAACCTCGCTATTTGATGGGTGTCGGAGCGCCAGACAGCTTGATCGATGGGGTCATTCGTGGTGTGGATATGTTTGACTGTGTCTTGCCGACTCGTATCGCTCGTAACGGAACTTGTATGACCAGCCAAGGTCGTTTGGTTGTCAAGAATGCCCAATTCGCTGAAGATTTTACGCCACTGGATCCTGAGTGTGATTGCTACACATGTAAGAACTACACACGCGCCTACCTTCGTCACCTGCTAAAGGCTGACGAAACCTTTGGTATCCGCTTGACTAGCTACCATAATCTTTACTTCTTACTCAACCTGATGAAGCAGGTCCGCCAAGCCATCATGGATGACAATCTCTTGGAATTCCGTGAGTATTTTGTAGAAAAATATGGCTACAAAAAGTCAGGACGCAATTTTTAAAGTGTAAAAATAGAATGCCAAAATCCTAAGTTTTCTCTTAGGATTTTTCCTATTTTTTTGATAGAATAGGGAGTATAATGGAATGGAAATTAGGTGGTGTTTTGCTTCCTAATTTAATGGAGAATAGACTCGTATGCGTATTAAATGGTTTTCCTTGATTAGGATTACAGGTTTACTTTTGGTGCTTTTTTACCACTTCTTTCAAACGATCTTTCCTGGAGGATTTTTCGGGGTAGATGTCTTTTTCACATTTTCGGGATTCTTGATTACCTCCCTCCTTTTAGAAGAGTTTGGAAAGAAAAGCCAGATTGATTTACTGGGCTTTTTTAAGAGACGGTTTTACCGCATCGTGCCACCTGTGGTGCTGATGGTTCTGGTGACCATGCCCTTTACCCTCCTAGTTCGTCAAGACTATGTTGCTGGAATTGGCGGCCAGATTGCTGGAGTTCTCGGTTTTATGACCAACTTCTACGAAATGTTAACAGGGGGAAGTTATGAATCCCAGTTCATTCCGCATCTCTTTGTTCATAACTGGAGTCTAGCTGTTGAGGTTCACTACTATATCCTTTGGGGCTTAGCGGTTTGGTTTTTATCGAAACGTTCAAAATCTAGTAGTCAATTGAGAGGGATGGTCTTTCTCCTTTCTGCGGGAGCTTTCATCATTAGCTTTTTCTCCA